>NZ_JBEZIB010000001.1:352969-509139 GCF_040650855.1 Streptomyces sp. NPDC048606
CCCCCCCCCCCCCCCCGCCCCCCCCCCCCCCCCCCCCCCCCGCGCCCGCCCCCCCCCCCCCCCGCCCCGGCGCCCCCCCCGCGCCCCGCCCCCCCCCGGCGTCCGCGCGTCCGGCCCGGCGGGGGCGCCTACACCCCCGCCGCGCGGACCGCGGTCACCGCCTTGCGGGCCGCCACCAGGACCGGGTCCCAGACCGGGGAGAACGGCGGGGCGTAGCCCAGGTCCAGCGACACCACCTGCTCCACCGTCATCCCGGCCGTCAGCGCGACCGCCGCGACGTCCACCCGCTTCGCGGCCCCCGCGCCGCCGACGATCTGCACGCCGAGCAGCCGCCCCGTACGCCGCTCCGCCAGCATCTTCACCGTCATCTCGGCCGCGCCCGGGTAGTACCCCGCCGTGTTCGTCGAGCGGATGGTCGCCGTCACGAACCGCAGGCCCGCCTCCAGGGCGTCGCGCTCCCGCAGCCCCGTACGGGCGATCTCCAGGTCGCAGACCTTGCTGACGGCCGTGCCGACCACCCCGGGGAAGGTGGCGTAGCCGCCGCCCACGCCCGAGCCGATGACCTGGCCGTGCTTGTTGGCGTGCGTGCCGAGCGGGATGTGCCGGTTGCGGCCCGCCACCAGGTCCAGGACCTCCACGCAGTCACCGCCCGCCCAGACGTCCTCGTGGCCCCGCACCCGCATCGACAGGTCCGTCAGCAGACCGCCCGACTCGCCGAGCGGCAGCCCCGCCTCCCGCGCGAGCGCCGTACGCGGCTCCACGCCGATGCCCAGCACCACCACGTCCGCCGGGTACTCCTCCCCGGACGCGGTGGCCACCGCGCGGGCCCGACCCTCCTCGTCCGTGAGGACCTCCGTCACCTCGGCGCCGGAGACCGTACGGATCCCCATGGCGTTCATCGCGCTGTGCACCAGGCCGCCCATGTCCGGGTCCAGCGTCGACATCGGCTGCGCGCCCCGGTGCAGGACGGTCACCTCGAAGCCCCGCCCGACCAGGGCCTCCGCCATCTCGACGCCGATGTAGCCGGCGCCGACGACCACCGCCCGGCGGCCCTCCACCCGCTCCAGCGTGCCCATCAAGCGGGTGCCGTCGTCCAGCGACTGCACCCCGTGCACCCCGTGGGCCCCGATCCCGGGCAGCTTCGGACGCACCGGCCGGGCACCCGTCGCCAGGACCAGCTTGTCGTAGTCCGTCCAGGACTCGACGCCGCTGTCCAGGTCCCGGGCGCGCACCCGGCGGCCCGCCACGTCCAACTCCACGACCTCGGTGCGCATCCGCAGGTCGATGTCGCGCTCCCGGTGCTCCCGCGGCGTCCGCGCGACCAGCTCGTCGCGCTCCGCGACCTGCCCGCCGATCCAGTACGGGATCCCGCACGCCGAGTAGGAGGTGAAGTGGCCCCGCTCGAACGCGACGATGTCCAGCTCCGCCGCGCCCCTCAGCCGCCGGGCCTGCGACGCGGCGGACATCCCCGCCGCGTCGCCGCCGACCACCACCAGTCGTTCCTTCGCCATCGTCCGCCCCGTTTCCGTCCCGTGTTCGGTTACGGGGACACGCTACGGGCGGACGCGCGCTCACCCCTCCCCGTCGCCCGCGCCCCCGGCGGGCGCGGCGGACGGCGCGTCAGCGGGTGCGGCGGCGGGTGCGGGTGCGGGTGCGGCGGAGGGGGTATCGGCGGGAGGAGCGGCGGGCCCGGCTTGGCGCGGCACCCGAACCGGCCCGCGCCCCTTGCCCGGCGCCGCCGGACGCAGCCGCCGGTAGGTCCGCAAGCCCAGCAGCACCAAGACGGCCGTCAGCGCGAACGGGGCCACCGCGGCCAGCGCCAGCAGCAGGTACCGCACCAGCGTGGCGAACACCGACCAGCCGCCGCTCAGGGCGTCGCCGAGTCCCGGCTCCTTCTCCTTCTCCTCCTTCTTCTCCTGCGGCTCCGGCGCCGGCTCGGAGACCGACAGCGTGATCGTGCCCATCGCCGTCCGGTCCTTCAGCGCGGCCTGCTGGGCGAGCAGCGACTCCAGGTCGGCTTGGCGCCGGCTCAGCTCGCTCTCCAGCATCACCACGTCCGACAGGCCCGAAGCCTTCTCCATCATGTCCCGCACCCGGGCCACGCTGGCCTGCTGCGAGCGGACCCGGCTGTCGACGTCCGCGACCCTCTCGGTCACGTCCTCGGCCTCGACCTTGCGGTTCAGCAGCTTCCCGCCGCCCTCCAGGGCGGCGATCACCGCGTCGAAGCGCTCCCCGGGCACCCGCAGGGTGAGCGTCGAGCCCATCCGGCCGCCCTCGCCGCGCTCCGTCGACTCGTTGCCGACGTAGCCGCCCGCGTCCTCGGCCGCCCTACGGGCCGCCGCCAACACCTTCTGCGGCTCGGTCGTCTCGATGGACAGACTTCCCGTACGGATGACGTGCGGGCGGACCGCGACCGGCTGCTGCCCGGCCTTCGCGTCCGCCGCCGCCGAAGGGGCCGCCCCGGGAGGAGCGGCCTCGGCCGCCCCCGGCTTCGCCGCACCCTCGGCCGCGCCGGCCCCCGGCTTCGCCGCCGGCCCGGCCGCCTCGCCCCGAGGGGCGACAGCGGCCTTGTCGGAGGCGGACGTGGCCCCGTCGGCCCCGCACCCGGTCACCGCGAGCACCCCGGCGAGCGCCAGGGCCGCCAGACCCGCCGTCGAACGACGTCTGTGGAACGCGTGCATCGTGAATACCCCCCGAGGGATCGGCTGATGTCGCCGTTTCGACGTCCAGGGTCCCGTCCCGGGTTTCGCACGCACGGCATCGAGGCGGTCCCGATGAGGTCACGGTCCGGCCTCACCGAGCGGTCTGAGACGATGTGTCCATGAACGAAGCGGACATGCGTACGGATCGGCCGGCACCCGCCGGCCACGTCGTCGTCGTGGGCGGGGGGATCGCCGGCCTCGCCGCGGCCCACCGGCTGCTCGCCGACGGCCTGCGCGTGACCCTGCTGGAGGCCGCCCCCCGCCTCGGCGGCAAGCTGCGCGCGGGCGAACTCGCCGGACTGCGCGTCGACCTCGGCGCCGAATCCGTCCTCGCCCGCCGCCCCGAGGCCGTGGCCCTGGCGAAGGCCGTCGGTCTCGCCGACGCCCTCCAGGCCCCCGCCACCACCACCGCCCACCTGTGGACCCGGGGCGCCCTGCGGCCCATGCCGCGCGGCCACGTCATGGGCGTCCCCGCCGAGTCCGGCCCGCTCGCCGCCTCCGGCGTGCTCTCCCCCGAGGGACTGGCCCGCATCGACGCCGAGCGCACGCTCGACCCCGTCGAGATCGGCGAGGACGTCGCGGTCGGCGCGTACGTCGCCGCCCGCCTCGGCCACGAGGTCGTCGACCGGCTCGTGGAACCCCTCCTCGGCGGGGTCTACGCGGGCGACGCCTACCGCATCTCCCTGCGCGCCGCCGTCCCCCAGCTCTACGAGGCCGCCCGCACCCACGCCCTGCTCGGCGAGGGCGTGCGCGAGATCCAGCGGCGGGCCGCGCGCTCGCCCCAGGCCGCCGGCCCCGTCTTCGCCGGCATCGACGGCGGCATCGGCCGGCTCCCCGAGGCCGTCGCCGAGGCCTGCCGGGCCGCCGGGGCCGACCTGCGCACCGGAGCCCCCGTGCGCGAGGTCGCGCGTACACCGCACGGCTGGCGGGTCGTGACCGGCGACGAGGCCATCGAGGCCGACGGCGTCGTCCTCGCCGTCCCCGCCGAACCGGCCGCACGCCTGCTCGCCCCCCTCGCCCCGGCCGCCGCCGAGGTGCTGCGCACGGTCGAGTACGCGTCGATGGCCCTGGTCACCATGGCCTTCCGCCGCTCCGAGCTGCCCGAGTCGATCACCTCCGGCGAGGCCAGCGGGTTCCTCGTACCCCCCGTCGACGGCCGCACCATCAAGGCCTCCACCTTCTCCGGCAACAAGTGGGCCTGGGCCGGCGCCGACCCCGAACTCTTCCCGCTGCGCACCTCCGTCGGCCGACACGGCGACGAACAGGACCTGAAGCGGGACGACGGCGAACTCGTCGACGTCTCCCTCGCCGACCTCCGCGAGGCCGTCGGCCTGACCGCCCGACCGGTCGCCTCCACGGTCACCCGCTGGGACGGCGGCCTGCCCCAGTACCCCGTCGGCCACCTCGACCGCGTCGCCCGGATCCGGGACGCCGTCGCGCAGCTGCCGGGCATCGCCCTGTGCGGCGCCCTCTACGAAGGGGTCGGCATTCCGGCCTGCGTCGCCAGTGCCGGGAAGGCGGTCGACGCGGTCCTCGCCGCGATGGCCACCCCTGGCGCAGACCACTGATCAGCACACGGGACAATGGACACATGACTGCACCAGAGAAGATTCCCAACGCGGGGAAGAAGGCGAAGGACCTCAACGAGGTCATCCGCTACACCCTGTGGTCCGTCTTCAGGCTGAAGGACGTCCTGCCGGAGGACCGCGCCGGCTACGCCGACGAGGTCCAGGAGCTGTTCGACCAGCTGGCCGCCAAGGACATCACGGTCCGGGGCACCTACGACGTGTCCGGCCTGCGCGCCGACGCGGACGTCATGATCTGGTGGCACGCGGAGACCGCGGACGAGCTGCAGACCGCCTACAACCTGTTCCGCCGCACCCGCCTGGGCCGCGCGCTGGAGCCGGTGTGGTCGAACATGGCCCTGCACCGCCCCGCCGAGTTCAACAAGTCGCACATCCCGGCCTTCCTCGCCGACGAGGTCGCCCGCGACTACGTCAGCGTCTACCCGTTCGTGCGCTCCTACGACTGGTACCTGCTGCCCGACGAGGACCGTCGCCGCATGCTCGCCGACCACGGCAAGATGGCCCGCGGCTACCCCGACGTGCGCGCCAACACCGTCGCCTCCTTCTCGCTGGGCGACTACGAGTGGATGCTCGCCTTCGAGGCCGACGAGCTCTACCGCATCGTCGACCTCATGCGTCACCTGCGTGCCTCCGAGGCCCGCATGCACGTCCGCGAAGAGGTGCCCTTCTACACCGGGCGCCGCAAGTCCGTCGCCGATCTGGTGGACGGGCTCGCCTGATACCTCCCCTGGGGGGAAGGACCGGAGGACCGCAGACCAGCGGCCCCCGGTGATCGGGAGGCCCTGCCCCCGAATCGACGCAGCCGGAGACCCCGCCCCGGAAGTTCAGACGACGTGCGGCGCAAGCGCCCTGGGAGCGCTTGCCGCCCGGTCGTCCAGCGACACCGGCGCGGGCTCCGGATGCGGCGCGCACGCGACGCGCCACCCCGGAGTGGCACCCGTCAGCAGGTACCGCTCCACGTGCCCGTCCACGCAGCCGTTGCGTCCCCCCACCACACCGTGCGCCCCGGCGCCCCGCTCGGTGACCAGCGCGGCGCGCGGCCCGAGCCGCCGTTGCAGCTCCAGCGCCCCCGCGTACGGGGTCGCCCCGTCCCGCTCCGCCGCGACCACCAGGGTCCCCGCGAGCGGGGCCACATCCCCCTCCCGCGCGCCGACCGGCGTCGGCCGCTGCCGCACGGGCACCGGCCAGGACGCGCACGGCAGGTTGAGGAAGGCGTTCGCCCAGGTCTCGAAGGGTGCCCGGCGGGCCAGTTCGGTGTTGTCGCGGTCCCAGGTCTCCCAGTCGGCGGGCCACGGGGCGTCGTTGCACAGCACCGCCGTGTAGACCGCCGTCGCGTTCGCCGCCTCCCGCGCCGTGTCCGGATCGGGCGCCGCCTGGGCGACGAGCGGACCCGGATCGCCGCGCAGGAACGCGGCCAGGGCGGCCGCCCGCCGCGGCCACACGTCGTCGTAGTAGGCCGCCTGGAGGTACGCGGCGTGCAGTTCGCCCGTCCCCACGACCCCGCCCGCCGGGGTGCGGGCCACGGCCCCGCGGACCCGCTCGTAACTCTGCCGCACGGCCTCCGCGGTGGTGCCGAGCCCGTACGTGGCGTGGTGGCGGGCCGCCCAGGCCCGGAAGTCGGCCCAGCGGCGTTCGAAGGCGGGGGCCTGGTCGAGGTTGTTGCGGTACCAGACGCGGCGCGGGTCGGGGTCCACCGCGGAATCGAGGACCATGCGCCGGACCCGGTCCGGGAAGAGGGTGGCGTACACGGCCCCCAGATAGGTGCCGTACGAGGCCCCCAGGAAGGTCAACCGCCGCTCCCCGAGGGCCGCGCGCAGCACGTGCAGGTCACGGGCGTTGTCCAGGGTCGTGTAGTGCGCCAGCGCCGTCCCCGCGCGGCGCGCGCAGCCGAGGGCGTAGGCACGGGCCGCGGCCCGGCGCTCCTGCTTGTAGGCGGGGGAGGGCTCCGCCGGCACCTGGGTCGGAGGGCGGCGGCGTTCGCCCGGGTCCTCGCAGGTCAGCGGGGCGGAAGGGCCGACGCCGCGCGGGGCGTAGCCGACGAGGTCGTAGGCGGCCGCGATCCGCCTCCAGGCGGGCCGCGTCGCCAGCAGCGGGAAGTACGTCCCGGAGGCGCCCGGCCCGCCGGGGTTGTGGACCAGCGCGCCCTGACGGGCGGCCCCGTCCCGCCCGGTGGCGGGGACCCGGCTGACGGTCAGGGGGATCCAGGGGCCGTCGGGGCGGGCGTAGTCGAGCGGGACGCGCAGGGTCGCACAGCGCACGGGGAGCGGGAGGCCCTCGGCGGCGGGGCAGGGGCCGAAGGAGAGGCCCTCGCCGGCCCCGGCCCGCGCGGCGGCCTCGGCGGCGACCCGTTCGGCTCCCGCGTTCTCGACGGAGCCGAGGAGGGAGGGGCCGTCGTCCGCGCGGGCCTGTGCCGGGGCGCTCAGGGCGAGGCACAGGACCGCCGCGACGGTGCCGTGGCGTGCGAGCGTCGTCCGCATGGCGCCCCTCTCATCTCATCGACAAGTCCGATGAGATGCCGGCGGCGGCGCCCTGTACAGGTCCGCCGCCGGGTGTCGGGCGCCGTACCCCCGTTCGCCCCAACCGCGCCCGACCCGACGGGGGCGACGGAGCCTCAGGAACTGCTGGAACAGCTCGAACCGGAGCTGGAACTCGAACAGCTCGACCCGGAGCTCGACCCGGAGCAGCTCGACCCGGACGAACCGGAGCAACTCGACCCGGAGGACCCGCACCCCGAGGCCCCGCCGGAACCGCCGCCGTCGCTCGCGGCGCACCACACCACGGGGACGGCGGCGCAGGAGTCGGAGGAGCCGGACGAGCGGTGCGAGCCGTTGCCCGACCCGTATCCGCGGGCCTGGGCGGCGGCCAGCCGGGTACTGCGGGCGGCCGGTACCAACTGCTCGCGCAGGTACGGGTCGTGCAGCCCGGTCAGTCCGAACAGCGAGACCGCCGTCGAAGCGGCCGGGTCGCTCTCGTGGCGGGCCCGCATCGCCAGGAGCGCCTGCCGTCCCGCCGGGGTCAGCCGCCTTCCGACCCGCTTCGCGCACGTCGTACCGATCACGATCCCGGCGAGCAGGGCGGGGAAGACCTGGACGATGAACGGCAGCCCCGGGTCCGACTCCAGGGCCAACGCCACGAAGGTCAGCGGCAACGAGAGGGGGACCAGCAGCCCGCACACCACCGCCAGGGCGACGCCCCACCGGCGCGGGCGGCGTCCGCTGCCCGGCGGCAGCAGCAGCCCGCGCGCCGCCAGCGCGTCACCGACCGCCTGCACGGCCGGGTCCAGCATCGCGGCGTAGCGCACCTGGTAGAGCCAGCCGGACGAGGCCCGCAGGAGGGCCTCGGCCACGGCGTTCTCGGCGGGGCCGACCGTCCGCGCCCCGGTCCGCATCCGGACGATCCCGGGGCCGCCGACCGTCAGCCGGCCGTCCCCGAGCAGCGAGACGAGGGCCGCGTCGATCACGTTCCCCGGGCCGCCGACCAGGAACGCGGCCTCCGCCAGGTCGTGCAGGGCGGGGGAGGTCCCGGCCACGGCGGACCGCGAGCGGTACAGGCCGCGCAGCAGCACCGCGGCCGAGGCGATCACGCCGATCCAGATGACGGCGGCGATGACGTCGAAGGGGCTCACGCGGCCCTCCCCACCAGGGCACGGGCCCAGCGCACGATCCGCCGGGGCGGTCGGGCCCCGGAGCGGTCCCGCCACCAGGCGGTGAGCCGGCGGCGGGCCGCCGGGTCCCGCGGCAGGTCCTGGATCAGCAGGTGCTCGGCGAAGTCGAGGGCGTCGCGACGGTACCCGGCCGTCATGGGACGGTGACGGGCGTAGCCGAGGAAGGCCTCGCGGTAGGGGGCGGGGCCGCCCAGGATCCGGGGGAGTTCCGGCGCGACCTTCGCGACCACCGAGGCGCGCTTGGCGGCGAGCGCCCGCGCCTGGACGCGGACGCGCCGCCGGTCGAAGCCCTCGGGCACGGGGGTCCCCGCGACCAGGGCCGACAGCAGGGCCGCCTGCCCGAGCGCGACGCGCGTGCGCGCGGCATCGCCGACCGCGCCGGCCTCGGGGGCCCCGGCCGCCTCCGGCGTACCGCCGGTCTCGGGGGCACCGCCAGTCTCCGGCGTACCGCCAACCTCCCCCGTACCACCGGGCTCCGCCGCCTGCTCCGCGTCCTTCGCCGTGTCGGCTTCAGGATCCGCGCCGGCTTCCGGAACCGTGGCGGCAGCGCCGGACCGTCCTCGGGCGGTCGGCCGCGGGGTGTCCTTCGGTGCGGCGCCCCGGACCGTCACCACCTCGCGGATGCGGGCCAGTTCCCCGGCCAGCTCCTCCTCGGGCGGGAAGTCGTCGTCCCGCTCCAGCAGGACGCCCGGCGGGTCGACCCGGTCGCGCAGCCCCGCCAGGACGTCGAGGACCACCGGCGGCACCGGGTGCGCGTGCGTGTCGTGCCAGACCCCGTCCCGCTCCACTCCACCGGCCACGTGCACGTACGCGAGCGCCTCCAGCGGGATGCCGTCCAGTACGGCGGCGGGGTCCTCGCCCCGGTTGACCCGGTTGGTGTGCAGGTTGGCGACGTCCACGAGGAGGCGTACGCCGGTCCGCTCCACCAGCTCCGTCAGGAACTGTCCCTCGGTCAGCTCCTCCCCGGGCCAGGACAGCAGCGCGGCTATGTTCTCCAGCGCCAGCGGCACCGGCAGCGCGTCCTGCGCGATCCGGACGTTCTCGCACAGCACGTCCAGCGCGTCCCTGGTCCGGGCCACGGGCAGCAGGTGCCCCGCTTCGAGTACGGGAGAGGAGGTCCGTACGAAGGCGATGTGCTCGGTGACCAGCGGCGCCCCCAGGGCCACCGCCCGCTCGCCCAGCGCGGCCAGCTTGCCCGCGTCCGGACGGTCGGCGCCGCCCAACCCCAGCGACACCCCGTGCGGGACCACGCGCACCCCGCGCTCGCGCAACCGCAGCAGCGACTCGGGCAGGTGGCCCGGGCAGACGTTCTCCGCCACCACCTCGACCCAGTCCAGGCCGTCGAGCCGCTCGACCGCGTCCGCGATCTCCGGCCGCCAGCCGATCCCCACCCCCAGGCGTTCCATGGGCTTCATGTCCCCCTCGCCCCCTCTCACTGTTCCTGTGCCGGTGTCATCGCCCCGACCTGGTCGGGCCAACCGTGAGGAGGGGACGTTCAGAGCAACATTTGAGGTTCCGGGCCCCGGGGCCGTCTCACCTGGCGGTCCGCCCGGGTCGCTCAGAGCCGGGCGCGCAGGGCGGGGTGGTCCGAGACCACCGTGCAGGAGCCCGGAGCGATCTCCGTGAACCCGGCGTCCCGCACCACCGGGAGCCCGCTCCCGCTCAGCTCGGCCCACCGCTCGCGCGGGGCGGTGCGCACCACCAGGCGGAAGCCGTCGGCCAGCCACGCCCGGCGCTCGGCGCCGGTCAGTTCCCACCACGCCAACTGCGCGGCGTGCCCGGCCTGGGCCATCGCCTTGCCCGCCGACATGTCGAGGTCCGGGTTCAGCCACAGCACCGGCAGCCCCGCCGGCGCCTGCGCGACCGGCTCCGGGTCGTCCAGGTCGGTGCCCGACACCTGGAGCTTGGCCAGCTCCTTGGGCCAGCCGTCGAGCGGGACCGGCGGGAAGACCCGTACCTCCGCGGCCTCGCCGTGCACGGTGACGCCGGCCAGCGCGCCCGCCTTGCGCCACTCCGCGCCGCGCGCCCGCCGCACCACCTTGCGGATCCGGGCGTCCTGCCAGTCCCGCACCGCGGCGGCCCACTCGCCCTCGCCGCGCGCCCGCTCGTCCGTCAGCAGCACCAGCACCGCGCGGGCCGCCGTCTCCAGGGCGTCCGTCCGGGCCGGCGGCGCGTCCTTCTCGATGCGCACGACCAGCGGCAGCACGAACTGCGGGGCCTCGTCGCGGATCGCGTGCTCCTGCCGGAACGGGCTGTCCGCCCCCACGGCGGGTACGTCTCGGGTGTCATGCGTGTGCCGGGTGCTCATCCCACCAAGGATGCCAGGCTCCACCCTGAGGAGGATGTCGAGGGGGCGGCGGCCCGGCGAGGATCGACGGCATGAAGAGTGACCTTTTCGACGCACGCGCCGTGTCCCCCGCAAGTCGTGCCGTATAGGGGCCCGTCTGAGTAGGTGGGGCCGGCACGACCAGATCCTGGCCGTCGGCGGCGGCGATCAGATGACCGGGGGTCGGCCCAACTGGGTCATCCGCCATACAGTCCGCCAGCGCATGGGTCGCCTTGGCGGGCAGGGCACCCGTACGCCTTCGAAGAATCCGGCCCACCAGGCGGCCAGGCCGGACAGCGGGGGTCGCTGCGCGAGCGTGTACGCGGCCCAGGTCGCGAGGTAGACCGGGATCAGGACTGCGGGCAGGTGCCGTTTGGCCAGCCAGACGCGGTTCCGGCCGGTGTTGCGGTAGTAGACCGCGTGCCGGGACGCCTCGGTGCGGGGGTGCTGGAGCACCATGTCCGCCCGGTAGTCGATCTCCCAGCCGGCGTCGAGCGCCCGCCAGGCGAAATCGGTCTCCTCGTGGGCGTAGAAGAACTGGACGGGGAAGTCGCCGACCTGGTCGATCACGGTCATGCGGATGGCGTGGCCGCCGCCGAGGAACGTGGTCACCGGTCCGGACACCATGGGGTCCTTGCCGCCCAGACGGGGGACGTGCCTGCGCTGACTCGTCCCGCTCTCGTCCGCGATCCGGAAGCCCGCGACCCCGAGGCGGGGCCTTGTGGCGAACGCTTCGCGGACCAGGCGGAAGGTGTCGGTGCGGGGCAGCAGGCCGTCGTCGTCCAGGACCACGACGACGTCCACGCCGCCGCGCTCGCGCAGCCAGGCCACGCCGGCGTTCCGGCCACCGGGGATGCCCAGGTTCTCCGGCAACTCCACGCCGTCCACGCCGTCCGGGAGTGGCGGGAGCTTCACGCCCTGGCCGAGGACCACGACGGTCGCCGGATCGCCTTCCTGGGCTGCCACCGAGGCCAGCAGGGCCCCCAGTTCTGCGGGCCGGTCGCCCATGGTGAGGACCACAACCCCGATCTTCGGCATTCTGGTGTTCGTTCCTTTCACGCCTGGTTGTTGAGCAGTTCGGTGGCGCGCTGGTTCAGGCTCGCCGCGCCGTTCACGCCGCGCCGGCGGTAGCGGGCCGCAGCTGCCTGGATTTCCCGGACCGCCTTCCGGTTGCGGTCGGAGACCACACCGCCCATGAAGTCCAGGGACTTCGCCCACAGGCCCACGGCTTCCTCGTGCCGGTGTTGCCCTGCCACCGAGCGTCCCAGGTTGGCCATGGTCAGTCCGTGCTTGAGCTGGTAGGCGCCCGGGGTTCGGCCCTCAAGGGCCCGCCGGTAGTGCCGTTCGGCCGCCGCGTGATCGTTCATCGCGGTGAGGGTCTTGCCCATGTGCGACGAGACCGTGGCTGCCACCGGTCCCGAGGCCGCAGCGTAGGCGGTGACTGGGTCCCGGGTGTCTGTCACGGCATCCTCAGCGGCCAGAAGCGCCCGTGCCGCCCTGGCTCTCTGGCCGTCGGCCCCGTACGCGCGGGCGCACGTCACCAGCAGCAGGGCCTCGGTCTGCCGGTCGACCTTCCCCACGGCCCTGCCCAGGGCGGCTTCGGCCAGCTCCGGACAAGAGCGGGGGTGGCCCAGGTCGAGGGCCTGATGGGTCAGGGCCCGCATCATCCACGCGGCATGACCCCTCGGGTCGGCCTCACAGGCCAGCTGGTAGCCCAGCAGGTAGTACCGCTGTGCGGCGCCCTCCCGGCCGAGGTCGTGGTGTTTCCAGCCGACCAGGCAAGCCAGCTGGGCCGCCGCCGCGAACGCCTCGGACCGGACCGTGGCGGAGGGGAACCGCGCGGTGAGCATCGGTGCGACGGTGTCGGTCAGATAGGCGGTGACGGTGGTCAGGCCGTGACCGCCGCCGAGGCGTTCGTCCGCGCTCCGGAACGACTCGGTCAGCTGTCGGACCGTGATCACCTCGGTCGGGCCGACGCTGCCGCCGGTCTCGGCGGCTCGGAGCGCAGCGGCAACCGCTTCGTGGTCGTAGGCCAGAGGCAGGTCGACGGCGGCGGCGGTGAACGCGGCGCCGAGGAAGTCGCGGCGACGTTGCATGACGGACCTCCCGAGATCGGCGATGGCGGCCAGTGGATCGGCTTCCAGGACGCCACCGATGACAGCGGAGCCTAGACCGATCTCGGCGACCGTCACCCGCCGCTTCGTCCGTCTCGTCAGGGCCTCGGCAACGTAGAACGGCGTCTGGCCGGAGGGCGTACCCCTGCAACCCAGTAGGCGACGGCCGACGGCCCGGTACTCAACCGCTGGCCGGCCTCGGCCGCCACAGAGCGGATCTCCCTGGCAAGCGCGTAGTACGTGGCTCCGGACTCGGCGATCACGTCCGCCAACGCATCGTTCGGTGTCCGGTCCCCTGCCATTACCGGCCCCCTCGGAAGCGATCTTGAACGGGTTGAACGGGTTACCACTTCGCCCACGGTACTCACTTTCCGTGCTGGGGCGTTGACTGTTCATCAGCCCGCCCGGGGCTGCACCACCGCTCCTTCCGGTGGAGCCCACCCCTGCCCCGGGCGGTGCCCTCCGCTGTGGCGGGGAGGGGCGGCCCCAAGCCGGTCCCGTCGCAACCTCCCCGTCGATCCTTCCGCCGAATCCGAGGAGACCACCGTGACGTTGACCGACGCCGACCTGTCCGCCGCCCTCGCCGGCTCAACCGTGGTGGTCACCGGGGGCGGGGGCCTGGTCGGCTCCCGCATCACCGCCCGACTTCGCGTGGCCGGGGCCCGCGTGATCGCCGTGGGCAAGCTCGACGCCTACCCCGCCGCCGTCTACGCCGACCTGTTCGGCGTGCACACCACCGACCGGGACACCATCGTGGGCGACATCGCCGACGCGACCCTGATGGACCACGTCATCAGGGAGGCCGACTACGTGATCCACGCCGCCGCCGTCGCCGATGTGGCCGCCTGCACCCGCAACCCCATGGCCGCGATCCAGACCAACGTCACCGGCACCCAGGTCCTCCTGGACGCCGTCCGCCGCCGCAACGCCCGGGTACGCCGGTTCGTGTTCGTCTCCTCGGCGGCCGTCTACGGCAACGGCGACCCCAAGCGACACGACGTGCAGACCTGGCACGAGGACCGGCCCCTGGCCCCGCTCTCCGTCTACGCGAACACGAAGGCGTGGGGGGAGGCCCAGACCGCGCTGGTGCTGGGCAAGGCCAACGTCTCCCACACCGCGGTCCGGTACTTCTCCGTCTACGGCGAACCCCAGACCGTCAAGGAGGGATCGCACTCCTGGGTGGTCGCCTGGATGGCGATGCGCGCGAAGCTCGGCCTCCCTCTGCACTTGAACGGCGGCGGCCGGCAGGTCCGCGACTTCGTCCACGTCGAAGACATCGCCGAAGCCACCATCAGGGCCATGCTCGCCCCCGGCGCCGACCGGCAGATCCTGAACGTCGGCACCGGCCAGGCCACGTCCATCGCCGACGTGGCTCACCTCATCCGCCGCCACTACCCCGAAGCCGAGTTCCAGGACCGGCCGCTTCCCGAGGGCGACCCGCTCGGCGGGACGGCCGGCACGGCCCGCATGACCGCCGCCCTGGACTGGGAGTCCCGGATTACGGTGGCCGAGGGCGTGGCCCGCTACGTCGCCTGGCTCGACAACACCCCCGCCGCCCTGCCCGACTTCCTGCGCCGTGAGGCCGCCGAAGCCGCCTGAGACTCCCGCCCCGACGACCATCAGGAGCAAGCAGGTGCCCGAGACCATCCGTATCGGTGACTACGTCCGCAGCCCCGCAGCGTCCGGCCTGGACGCCACCGGCTACGCGAAGATCAGCGAGTTCGAGCTGTCCGACTTCCTCACCCGCTGGGACGCCCTCCACGACGACGCCCTACAGGTTGTGCCCGAGCGGATCCATCCCACCGCCCAGATCCACCCCACCGCGATCATCGGCGAAGACGCCATCATCGGGCCGGGGGTCCGCGTCCATGAGTTCTCGACCGTCCGCAAGCGGTCCGTCCTCGCCGCCGGCGTATCGGTGGGCTTCGGGTGCGAAGTGACCCACTCCCTCGTGGGGGAGAACACCGTCCTCGGCCACCAGGTCGGCGTCGGGCACTCCATCATCGGGACCGACGCCCACCTGTCCGCGAACCTCGTGATCGCGGCGATCAGCTTGTGGAACCACGACATGCGCGTGCCCGTCAAGGAGATCGTCCTGCACGGCCCCGGCGACGAACCGCCCTACCGGTGCACCACGTCCCGGTTCGGCGGCCTGATCGGCGACCACGTCCAGACCGGCAGCATGATCACCCTCGGCCCCGGCATCGCCGTGGGCCGGCACTCGACCATCGCCGCGAGCGTCTGCATGGGCAGCGCCATCGTCCCCGCCGGCAGCGTCGTGCGGTCTTCCTCGCCCGAGGTGGTCATCGAGCCCCGCCGGATCTGACCGCCGTCCCCGCCTGTGGGCCTCGGGCCGGCGGGGCCGTGCCCACTCTGCCCGCACCGCGGCGAAGCAGCCCGAGGCCGGTGCCCGGGTCCGGGAGATCCTCGCGCAGCGGCCGGCGGGGCCTGACCGCCCCGGTGCGCGAAGGAGTCCCCACCAGAACCCAAGACCTGGTGGGGCACCTTCTGCTGACCTGGGAGGTTCCCGACTAGGCTCGGGGGTATGGAACGCGAGCGCGCACCGGAGCACCGTCCCGCCGAGCCGGCCGGACACGCGGGGTCCGAGGCCACCGAGCCGGCGGACGCGGCCTCGTACTGTCCCGCGCCCGCCGTACCGGCCGGGCGGGTGCCCGGTCCGCCGTACGCCGACTGCGTGGAGTGCGGCGAACCCACCGAGTACGGGGTCGCCACTGCGGGCGTGGTGCTGTGCCCGGTCTGCGAGTGGCAGGACGCGCAGCGCTCCGCCTGCTCGGGCTGACGCGACGGCCCCCTCCCGCGGCCGGCCCGGCTACTTCCCGATCAGCTCGGACACCTTCGCGAACCGGTAGCCGCGCTTGCGCAGTTCCGGGACGATCTTCCGGACGGCCTCCTCGGTGACGGGCGCCGCGCTGCGCGTGCAGTGCATGACGACCACCGAGCCGGGTTTCACCCCGGCCAGCACCTGCTGCGCCACGGCGTCGGGGTCCTTGGCGAAGGCGTCTCCGCTGACCACGTCCCACTGGACCGCGGTGACCTTGGCTGCGGAGACGGCCCGCAGCGCCCGGTCGTCGTAGCAGCCGCCGGGGAAGCGGAAGTAGGGGACCGTGTTGACGGCCCCGGCCGTGCGGAACGCGGCGAAGGCCCGGTCGACGTCGGCCCGCGCGGCCTCGTCGTCCAGGGCGGGCAGCCCGTAGCAGGGGGAGGTGAAGGCGTGGTGGCTGTAGGAGTGGTTGGCGATCTCGAAGTTCGGGTCGGTGCCGATGGCCTTCGCCTGGTCCGGGTACTCCTCCGCCCAGCGGCCCGTCATGAAGACGGTCGACGGCACCTGGAGCCGGCGCAGGGTGGCGATCAGGTCCGGGTTGTCGAACCTCTCGCCCGAGGCGGCGCGGGGGCCCTGATCGGAGGTCATGTCGGCGTCGAAGGTCAGCGCCACGACCTTGTCGGTCTGCGCGCGGGCCCGCTCGAAGACGGGGGTCAGGCCGTTCGGGCCGGGGGCCATGGTCGGCGCCCTGCCCGGGGCGCCGGGGCGCGGGGAGACGGGCGCGGCGGCGGACGGGGAGGCCGGGGCGGAGCCCGGTGCGGAGGCCGCCGGCTTGCCGATGCGTGCCTGGCCGCCGTCCTGCGACGTACCGGTGCCGCCCCCGCATCCCGCGAGGGCGGCACTGAGCGCGGCCACGGCCGCCACTTTGCGTACAGAAAGGGTCACGTACGCAAAATATATGACTATGTGGCAAGCAGACGTTTACGGCACTCGGCGACGTCGAAGTCGCCCGGCGGGTACTTCGGGCCGATCTCCTCCAGGTGCTCCAGCAGGAGGGTGCCGACCGCCCAGTCGCGGTACCACTTGTGGTCCGCCGGGACGACGTACCAGGGCGCCGCCTCCGTGGAACACCTCTCCAGCGCCACCGCGTACGCCTCCTGGTACGCGGGCCACCTGCCGCGGTCCTCGATGTCGCCCGGAGCGAACTTCCAGTGCTTCTCCGGGTCGTCCAACCGCTTCAGCAGCCGCTCGCGCTGCTCCTCCCGGCCGATGTGCAGGAACACCTTGACCACGGTCACGCCGTCGTCGACGAGGGACCTCTCGAAGAGGTTGATCTCCTCGTAGCGCCGCTCCAGCCGCTCGCGCGGCACCAGCTCGCGGACCCGGGCGACGAGGACGTCCTCGTAGTGCGAACGGTCGAAGATGCCGATCTCGCCCGCGCGGGGGAGCGCTCGCATGATCCGCCAGAGGAAGGGGTGGTCCCGCTCCTCGGGCGTGGGCGCCTTGAAGGCCGTGATCCGGCAGCCGGACGGGTTGAGCAGGCCGATCACGTGCTTGACCGTGCCGCCCTTGCCGGAGGTGTCCATGCCCTGGAGGACCAGCAGCAGCCGACGCCGGTCCCCGCCCGTGCTCGCCGCGTACAGCCGTTCCTGGAGCGAGGCCAGCCGACCGGCCGCCGCGGCGGTGGCAGCGACCCCGGCCGCCTTGTCGGCGGGGCCGCCGGGGAGGGAGTCGGTCCGGTAGGAGCCGAGGTCCACGCGCGCCCCGGGCGCCACCCGCAGCGATGCCCGGAGCGGGCCCTGAGGGCCGGCGCCGCGCTCCGCGTGCTCCCGTTCCCCGCCCCGTCGCGAGGTGTCGCTCTTCTTCGCCACCGCCGGCCACCCGCCTCCGTCGATCCCGTCCGCCGCCCTTCGATCCTCCACCGGATCGAAGGGGGCCGCGACGCGGCGAGGCGGCCACGGTCATGGTCAGGGCCGCGGTCAGGGGCGCGGTCGAGGCCCGCTCACCGCCAGGGCCCCGTCACCGCGAAGGTCGTCCCGGGGGCGTAGGCGTTGACGTACAGGGTCCGCCGGTCCGGGGAGAAGGTCACCCCCGCGAACTCCCCCCACTCCGCCGCCCCCGGCCCGCCGATGTCCTGCGCGTTGCGGGCGACCGGGTAGACCTCGCCGTGCGGGGTCACCCCGAAGACGTACTGCTCCCCGCCGCCGTCCTCGCACACCATCAGCCCGCCGTCGGGCGCCAGGCAGATGTTGTCGGGGGAGTCCCCCGGCAGCCGGACGTCCGAGGACGGGCCGAAGCGGACGTCCAGCCGCAGCCGGGAGCGCAGCGGGTCGAGGAACCAGACCTGCCCGTGGTGGTCGGCGCCGGCCCCCTCGGCCGCGCGCGCGAAGCTGGAGACGAAGTACACCCCCGTGCCGCCCCAGTAGCAGCCCTCCAGCTTCTGGGCGTGCGTGATCCCGCCCGGCCCGAAGTCCTGGAACCGGATCGGCGTCCCGGCGGCCGACGGATCGGGTACGGGCACCCACTCGACGGGGAACTCCGCCCCCGGCTCGTCCACCACGGACAGGTCGGGGAGACCGGGCACCCGCAGCGCCTCCAGCCGCCCCCCGGCCCGCAGCGAGCCGGGGCCGCCGAGGGGGCGCGCGGGCAGGAAGCGGTAGAAGAGGCCGAAGGGGCGCACGAAGGCGTCCTCGGTCTCGTAGACCACACCGCGGTACGGGTCCACGGCGACGGCCTCGTGGGCGAAGCGCCCTAGCGCCGTCAGCGGGACCGCGCCCAGTCGGTGGGGGTCGGCGGGGTCCACCTCGAAGACGTGGCCGTGGTCCCGGGCGTACCCGTCGGTGCCCGCCCGGTCCTCGGTCTCCTCGCAGCTCAGCCACGTGTTCCAAGGGGTGCGGCCACCCGCGCAGTTGACGGCGGTACCGGCGAGGGCCACCCGCTCGACGCGGACCCCGCCCGCCGCGTCCAGCTCCAGCACGGTGCAACCGCCCCGGGCCGCCGGGTCGTACGTGAGCCCCTCCACGGCCGGCACCCGCAGCGCGGCGCCGACGCGGTTCTCGTGGTTGCGCACCAGACGGACCCGGCCCTCGCCCGCGTCGAACGCGGCCATGCCGTCGCAGTTGGCCGGTACGGGGCCCTCGCCCGAGCGCAGCGGGTCCCCGGCGCGCGACAGGACCCGGTACGAGAACCCCTCGGGCAGGTCGAGCAGCCCGCGCGGATCGGGCCGCAGGGGCCCGTAGCCCCCGAACCCGCCGGCCGCCGACCCGGCCGCCGACCCGGCCGCCGACCCGGGCGGGGCGCCGGGCGCCGGCCCCGCGGGGGGCACGGCCGCGCGGCTGCCCGCCGTCCCGGCGAACAGGGCGCCGAGCGCTCCGCTGAAGGCGATCGTGCCGGCCGCGAGCAGGCTGCGTCGGGTGACGGACATCGGCAACTCCCCGGTGGGCGACTGGAGATGACCGGCCCGTGGTACCACGCGGGACGGGCGCGGGCCCCGCGACGCGAGCGCCGTCGAGGCGGCCTCACCCGGTCCGTCACCCCACCGGGCCCCCGCACGACACGTGCGGGGGCCCGGTGGGGTGGACGGAACGCCGCCGATCGGAGGATCAGGCGAGTTCGGCGCTCAGGGTGATCGTCGTACCGGTCAGCGCCTGGCTCACCGGGCAGTTCTTCTTGGCGTCCTCGGCGGCGGCGGCGAAACCGGCCTCGTCCAGACCCGGGACCTCGCCCTTGACGGTCAGGTGGATGCCGGTGATGCCCTCACCCGGCTGGAAGGTGACGTCGGCCTTGGTCTCCAGGCGGGTGGGCGGGGTGCCCGCGCCGGCGAGACCGTGGGAGAGGGCCATCGAGAAGCAGCTGGAGTGGGCGGCGGCGATCAGCTCTTCCGGGCTGGTCTTGCCGTTCGCGGCCTCGGCACGGGAGGGCCAGGAGACGTCGTACGAGCCGATGCCCGAGGAGTCGAGGCTGACGACGCCCTTGCCCTCCAGCAGGTTGCCTTCCCAGACGGTGTGCGCGTGACGCGTGGTGGCCATGGTGATCCCTTCGCAGACGTGGAAACGGCCGGGCCCAAGGAGCGCCCGGCCGTCCCAAACCTACTGGGCCACCAGGGGTTTCGCGTCGCGCGCGAGCGCGGTGAGCCGCGATATCGCGCGGAAGTACTTCTTCCGATAGCCGCCGTTGAGCATTTCTTCACTGAAGAGCCGGTCGAAGGGGACCCCGGAGGCGAGGACGGGGACCTCGCGGTCGTACAGCCGGTCGGCGAGCACGACCAGGCGCAGTGCGGTCGACTGGTCCGGCACCGGGACGACGTCGGTCAGGCAGACCGCCGCTATCCCGTCCGCGAGGGCGCCGTAGCGGCTCGGGTGGACCTTCGCCAGGTGCTCCAGCAGTCCGGGGAAGTCGTCGAGGCTCGCGCCGGCGGTGGCGTACGCGGCCTTCGCGACCTGCTCGTCGGAGAAGGGCGCCGGCGCCTCGGGCAGGCCGCGGTGGCGGTAGTCCTGGCCGTCGATGCGCAGCGGGCGGAAGTGCGAGGACAGGCCCTGGATCTCCCGCAGGAAGTCGGCGGCCGCGAACCGGCCCTCGCCGAGCTTGCCGGGCAGGGTGTTGGAGGTGGCGGCGAGGGCCACGCCCTGCTCCACGAGGCGGCTGAGCAGGGAGGAGACGAGGACGGTGTCGCCCGGGTCGTCCAGCTCGAACTCGTCGATGCACAGCAGGCGGTGTCCGCCGAGGGTCTGGACGGTCTGCTGGAAGCCGAGGGCGCCGACCAGGTTCGTGAGCTCCACGAAGGTGCCGAAGGCCTTGAGGGCGGGCTCGGCGGGGGTGGCGTGCCACAGGGAGGCCAGCAGGTGGGTCTTGCCGACGCCGTAGCCGCCGTCGAGGTAGACGCCCCGGGGGCCGGCGGCGGGCGCGGCGGGCTTGCGGGAGAACCAGCGGCGCTTGGCGGGACCGCCGGCGTGCGCGCCGCCGAGCCCGGCGGCGAAGTCGGCGAGGACGGTGACGGCCTCGGCCTGGCTGGGCTGCGCGGGGTCCGGGTTGTAGGTGTCGAAGCGGACCGAGTCGAAGCGGGGCGGCGGCACCATCTCGGCCACCAGCCGTTCGGCGGGTACGCGCGGCTCGCGGGCGCACAGGGCCTGCGGACCCGCGTCGGCTATCGGGGGCCGCCCGGAGGCGGGACCGGGGGTGGAGAGAGAGGTCGACACAGCTCTTAACTCTACGGGGCGTGTCAGACTGCACCGATGCGCCGCCTGTTCCCTGTGACCGATCAGACATCCGCCCCGTCCCGGGACCTGACCGACCGCGCGTGGTCGTTCGACGAGCTCGCGGAGGCCTACGCCTATCCGCCGCTCGCCCCCGACGCCCACTGGCTGCGGGCGAACATGGTCTCCACGCTCGACGGCGCCGCGCAGCACGACGGGCGCTCCCAGCCCATCTCGGGCGAGACCGACATGCGGATCTTCGGCACCCTGCGGGCGCTGGCCGACGTGGTCGTGGTGGGCGCGGAAACGGTTCGCCAGGAGGGGTACCGCCCGGCCCGTGCCCGGGAGGCCTTCGCGGCCCGCCGCGAGGCCGCCGGGCAGGGTCCGGCGGCGGCCATCGCCGTGGTCACCGCCGGCCTGGACCTGGACTTCGGCCTGCCGCTGTTCACCTCCCCGCTGGTGCCCACGCTCGTGCTCACCGGCTCCGGCGCCCCCGCGGACCGGGTGGCCGAGGCCCGCGCGGCCGGGGTCGAGGTGGTGGTGGCCGGCGAGGGTTCCGCGGTGGACCCGCTGCGGGCCGTACGGGAGCTGGCGGCGCGGGGGCTGCGCCGGCAGCTGACGGAGGGCGGTCCCCGGCTGCTGGGCCAGTTCGTGGCGGCCGACGCGCTGGACGAGCTGTGCCTGACGATCTCCCCGACCCTGACGGCCGGCGACGCGCAGCGGATCGCCGGCGGGCCGTCCGTCACGGTTCCGCACCGGCTCGCGCCGGCCTGCGTACTGGAAGAGGCCGGGTTCCTCTTCACGAGCTACCGTCGGATCTGAAGAGAGGCGGAATTTGTCGTTCCGCTTCGCTTCCGGTGGGCACATTCCTGGGCACATATATCTGCGCAGGCCCCGCGTCACAGCGGGGCAGGATGGTTTCCGCCGGGGCCGGCCGACCCGCCCCGGCGCACGAAGGAGAGGGCGTCCGTGTTCACGAGCGTATTGATGATCGAGCAGCCGCTGACCACGGTCGACGTGGACTTCGTCACCACCCTGCACGGAGACGACCGGGTCTCGTTCGTCGTCCTCATGCAACCCAGGGGCGACCAGGACCGACTGCTCCGCGCCATCGACGACGTCGCGCTCGGCGAACTGCCCGAAGCACTCCACGAGGCCGACGTGCCCGAGGGCGACGCCGCCCGCGGCCCCGCCGCCCAGGCCCTCGAACACTCCCTCGCCGCCCTGCGCAAGAAGGGCGCCACGGCCGTCGGACACCTCGTCGAGAACCATCCCCTCGACAAACTCAAGGCCGTCGTCGACGAGACCGCGGCCGACGAGGTGATCGTCCTGACCGCCCCCCACTTCGTCGAGGAGTTCTTCCACCGGGACTGGGCCTCCCGCGCCCGGCACAAGGTCGGGGTTCCCGTGCTCAAACTGTTCGCCCACAACGAATAGGCTGGGCGGGCACAGCCCCGCACGACGCACCACGCGGCACGCACGACCACACGCAGCACCCGCAGCACGCACGACACCACGTAGTACGCACGCACACGATCCTGGAGCGACCTGAATGAAGCCCGGCCTGCCGACCGCGATGGAACGGCCCCACTTCATCGGCATCGGCGGCGCCGGCATGTCCGGCATCGCGAAGATCCTCGCCCAGCGCGGCGCGAAGGTGGCCGGCAGCGACTCCCGAGACTCCGAGACCGCCCAGGCGCTGCGCGCCCACGGCGCCACGGTCCACATCGGGCACGCCGCCGACCACCTCGCCGCCGACTCCACCTGCGTGGTCGTCTCCAGCGCCATCCGCGCCGACAACCCCGAGCTGGCCCGCGCCGCCGAGCTGGGCATCCCCGTCGTGCACCGCTCCGACGCCCTCGCGGCCCTGATGGACGGCCTGCGCCCCATCGCCGTCGCCGGCACCCACGGCAAGACCACCACCACCTCGATGCTGGCGGTCTCCCTCTCCGCCCTCGGCCTCGACCCCTCGTACGCCATCGGCGGCGACCTGGACGCCCCCGGCTCCAACGCCCACCACGGCGAGGGCGACATCTTCGTCGCCGAGGCCGACGAGAGCGACCGCAGCTTCCACAAGTACACGCCGCAGGTCGCGATCATCCTCAACGCCGAACTCGACCACCACGCGAACTACGCGTCGATGGAAGAGATCCACGAGTCCTTCGAGACCTTCGTCGGCAAGATCGTCCCCGGGGGCACCCTCGTCGTCGCCCACGGCCAGGAGGGCGCCGCCGAGATCGCCCGCCGCGTCGCCGACCGCGACGGCCTGAGCGTCGTCACCTACGGCGAGGACGAGGCCGCCGACGTCCGCATCACCAAGATCACCCCGCGTGGTCTGACCAGCGAGGTCACCGTCCTCCTCGACGGCCGGATGCTCACCTTCACCGTCTCCGTGCCCGGCCGCCACTACGCGCACAACGCCGTCGCCGCCCTCGCCGCCGGCGTCGCCCTCGGCATCCCGGCGCACAACCTCGCCTCCGCCCTCGGCAAGTACACCGGCGTCAAGCGCCGCCTCCAGCTCAAGGGCGAGGCCGCCGGCGTCCAGGTCATCGACTCCTACGCGCACCACCCGACCGAGATGACCGCCGACCTGGAGGCCATCCGCGGCGCCGCCGGCGACGCCCGCATCCTGGTCGTCTTCCAGCCGCACCTCTTCTCCCGCACCCAGGAGCTGGGCAAGGAGATGGGGCAGTCCCTCTCCCTCGCCGACGCCTCCGTGGTCCTCGACATCTACCCGGCCCGCGAGGACCCGATCCCGGGCATCACCAGCGAGCTGATCATCGCCGCCGCCCGCGCCGCCGGGGCCGACGTCAGCGCCGAGCACGACAAGGGCGCCGTCGCCGACGTCATCGCGGGAATGGCCAAGCCCGGCGATCTCGTTCTCACCATGGGCGCGGGCGACGTCACGGATCTGGGACCGCAGATCCTCGCCCGCCTGTCGAACTGAGGGAGCGGGAACGTCATGGCGTACGAGGTCCAGAAGACGGACGAGCAGTGGCAGGCCGAGCTGACCCCGTCCGAGTACCAGGTGCTGCGCCTCGCGGGCACCGAGCCGGCCTTCCGGGGCGAGTACACCGACACCAAGACGGAGGGCGTCTACTCCTGCCGCGGCTGCGGCGCCGAGCTGTTCCGTTCCTCGGAGAAGTTCGAGTCGCACTGCGGTTGGCCGTCCTTCTTCGACCCCAAGGACAGCGAGGCCGTCGAGCTGGTCGCCGACGCCTCCCACGGCATGGTCCGCACCGAGGTGCTCTGCGCGCGCTGCGGTTCCCACCTCGGCCACGTCTTCGAGGGCGAGGGCTACCCCACCCCGACCGACCAGCGGTACTGCATCAACAGCATCTCCCTGCGCCTCACCCCGACCGCGGAATGACGCCGAGGTGGTTTCCCGGCGCCCAACGGGCACCGGGAAACCACCGGTAGGGGTGGCGAGCGACCCGCTCAGGTCGTGAATTCGAAGCGGCGAGGCTCCGCGAGCACCTGCAATGCTTCGGGCCTGCGGTCCTTGACCCCTACGTAGATCGGTTCACGTCCCGAAGTGACCTTCTGGACCCACCCCTGCGACTGCAAGGCGCTGACCACCATGGGCACGCGGCCGCGCAACGCGGGGTCGATGCCCCTGGACAGGCCGCTTTCCTTCCGGCCTGATCCGCGCTGGGAGTAGATCTTCTTAAGGATCGTCAGCGCGATCTTTGTATCCGTCGACAGATTCAGCTGCATGATCCCGGCGGTGGTCTGCGACTGGGTCGAGAATCCTTCGAACTCACATTCGACGAACTTGTCGGCGATCCCCTCGGGCAGGCTGGCGGCCCCGTCCATCAAGCCAATCAGACAGGATCGGAACTCGGGACACGCGTCGTCTGATTCAAGCGAGGAGATGTCCAGACGCTGAATGACGGAGGCGTTGAAGCTGATCCCGGACAATACGCCGTTCGCGCCCGAGGGCGTGAGCGATTCGACCATGACGCCGTCCACGATGAAGTGTTGACGGCCTTTGTCAGGAGCGAGGCTGTCGGCGACGCGCAGTGTGTCAAGGGTAATGGCGTCGTAGTGGTGATCATTCTGTCGCCGCTTCGCCGTCGCGATGACGGCTCGGGCGGAAATGCCGCGCGCTTCGAGTGACTGTGCGGCGACGCTGATGCCCAGGTCGCTCACTGCCACTACCCAGGATGCGTTCTGGGAGAGAGTGTGTCCGTCGTGAGGACGCTCCAGGTAGCCGGCCAAATCCTCGCCGTACGCGGTGTCCGCGAGGTCCCGGTCGACGAACACGCGCTGCTCCTCATCCGTGCCCATGCTCTGCGATGAGTGTGCGAGCCCCGGCAGTCGGAGCAGAAGAGTGGTGCCTTCTTCGTCGGGCTCCTGCCGGTTCACCTCCCGGAACGCCCGTTTGAGCATCTCCATATCGATGGGCCCGGTCTCGTGACCGGTGGAACGAGCGAGTGTCGCCACTCTGGAGAGGGTCTGCCGGATCGTCTCAGGGCGGACTGCGGTGAACATCTTTGCTTCGCGCCTGCAGATCAGGTCGAACAGTCTCTGCCAGGCAGTGGCCTGGTCTATGGCGGAGTCCGTCTCGATGTCTGGCAGCGACCCGTCGGCGAGCAGGTAGCTGATAAGCAGGGGACGTGCCGGGAGCCATTCGGGAACGCTGCCGGAGACCCCGGCCTTGGCCAGGTAGCTGGTGACCTGTTCGGCCGTGAAGTCGTGGATTGTCTGTACCGAGCAGTCATCGCCGATACCCAGGACATCGATTAGTTCGTCCAAGGAGGCGAAGAAGTTAGCCCTTCCGCACACCGCGATTCCGGTCTCCGCAGGGGTCTGCTCGATGAGCGCCCGAACGCCGGAGAGCGCTTGGTAACGAACGGCCTTGACGTCTGCTGCGTTCCCCATCCAACGTGTCGGAACGATCTCGTCGAAACCGTCCAGGAGCAGGACGCAGGCCCCGGCCCGCCATGCGGAGGTCAGGGCGCGCTCACTGCTGAAGCCGATCTCCTCGGAGTGCCGACGGAGGATCTCCGCAGGGGTCTTCAACCCCGCGCAGTCGCGGAGGTTGATGTGCACCGGGAAGGGAGCCAGCTTGCTCGACTTGAAGTGCGACTTCCGCACCTCGTTGTAGAGCTGCCTGAGGGCGTGGCTTTTGCCGATTCCGAATTCTCCGATGATGAGCTGGCGCGCTCCGCCCGAAAGTGACTTGGCGAGTTCCTTGACGCCCGACCGGTGGTCTTCCTGGTCGGCGAAGATTGTGCCGACGTTGACCGAAGATGTCGAGCTCTTGGGTACGTAGGCGAGGCTCCCGAAGGGTGCCAGGTCCCGACATTTGATGTAGCTCTCGGAGTCACACAGCCGTCGAGAGAGGGTGGCGAAGCTGATGGCGTGGATCGGGAACTTGGCGATCTCCGATTGCCGCTTCACAGCACCCTTCTGCTCGGCCGTGGGTTCGTCGCGTGTAACGAACCATCCGGTGACGCTCTTGTAGGCGTTCTCTGGCATGGCGTGGAGATCGATCAGTACCTCGCGCGCCTTCTCCGCGTCGTACTCGGCCTTGGCCTTGTCGCGTCGTACGGTGAACTCGTAGACGTGGATCGCGTCGTCGCTGATGAAAGCACTGTCGACCTCCCGGCCCTTGTGCATGATGGGCCCCTGGGTCCCCATGGGGTCGTGAATCGCCTGTGCGGCGCTAAGTGCCCTCTTCTCGAACTCGGGCCCCGTCTCGTCTTCGTACATCTATGCTCCCCCTCGCGCGGCCGCCTGTCGTTAAGTGAGTATGGCCCTGGCACGTGCCCTGGTTCTACTTGAACTGTAATTTTCACTACCGGAGTTGACGGTCAATCGGCTAGTTGGCGCGGTTCGACCCGACGTCGAAGTCGATGTGCCGGGTCGCGGTCGCCGCTCCGTCGATTGGACCGCTTCCCTACGGTCCACCGGTGTGTTTTCGAGCAGGGGCGGGCGTGCGGCCTTCATCTTCCTCACACAGGCTGAGCGGACGGTGGCTGCCGGGCCATAGGCCGGCGCTGCCGGGTCCGAGGAGGATCTGCGGTCCGGCGTGAGGCCACCACAGACCGGGCGGATGCTGGCGTTGGCGGCGCCTACCCCCGGCGGCTCCACGAGCGGATCGTCGCCTCCGCCGACTGGCAGGCGAAGGTCTGTATCGAGAACGCGATCATCCCCAACGCGCCGACGTCGTGTCCGGCATCAAGCTGCCCGGCGAGGTCGGCGGCTGGCCGAGCTTTTACGATGCACGCACCTCGGAAGCCGAAGAACTGCTGGCCGACGCCTCCCACGGCATGGTCCGCACCGAGGTGCTCTGCGCGCGCTGCGGTTCACACCTCGGCCACGTCTTCGAGGGCGAGGGCTACCCCACCCCGACCGACCAGCGGTACTGCATCAACAGCATCTCCCTGCGCCTCACCCCGACGCAGGAGGGCTGACCCCCTCCGGCCGCCCGGCGGCCGACCCACGGGCGTCCGTGAACTCCCCGAGGGCCCTCCCGCATCCGCCCCGCGCGGATCGGGAGGGCCCTCGGGCCGTGTTCAGGCGTTCCGGACCACCTCCGCGAGGTGGTCGTCCAGGGTGCGCGCGGGGATCCAGCCGCAGGACCGGGCGCGGGCCAGGTCCAGGACGACCGGACGCGACAGCTGGTCCACCGCGTAGCGGCTGAGGGCCGGCTCCCCGCCCGTCAGGCGGGCCGCCGCCTGGGCCGCGCGGGCCGCCGTACGGGCCACCGGGAGCGGCAGGTGCCGGATCCGCGCCCGCACCCCGTGGGCCCGCAGCACCGCGCCGACCGCCGCGTCCCGCCCGTAGGGGGCGGCGTCCGCCACGTTGTACGCGCCCGGGGGCCAGCCGACCGCCGCCAGGCAGGCGTCCGCGAGGTTCTCCACCGCCGTCAGGCTCAGGCGCACGTCCGGACCCGGCAGCAGCAGGGTCCCCGCCCGGACCCGGGACAGCAGGCGGGGCAGCAGCTGCGTGTCACCCGGCCCGTACACCGCCCGGGGCCGCAGCACGACCGCCCCCGCCGCCAGGGCCAGCGCCTCGCCCGCCGCCTTCGTACGGCCGTAGGCGTTCAGCTGACCCGTCCGCGGATGCCCCTCGGCGACCCGCTCCCGGCCGGCGCGCGGGTCGTACACGCTGGCGCTGCTCACCCACACCACCGGCCGGCCGGCGGCCGCCCGCAGCAGCCGGGCCGTACCGTCCACGTTCACCGCCCGCATGGCCGCCTCCGCCCGTGCCCCCGGCGCGGGATCGCCCACGGCCGCCGCGCAGTGCACCACGACGTCGACGCCGCACAGGTCCGGCTCGGCGTGCGCGGCGTCCCAGAACCGGTGTTCCCCGACCGGGCCCGGCCGGCGGCCCAGCCCCACGACCGAGGCCCCGCGCGCGGCGGCCTCCCGGGCCACCCACCCGCCGCAGAAGCCGCTCGCCCCCGTCACCGCGACCCGCACCCCCCTCACGCCGGTCCCCCCACGCCGCCGCCCGCCGGGCACGCGCCCGCCGGGGCGGGGCCCGTCTTCGTGTGGCCTGCCGCCGGGGGCGACGTCGCGGAGGTGGCGGGGTGCGGGCGGGCGGGTGCCGCCCCGGCGGCGCTGTCCGCCGGGCACTCGCCCGCCGCCGGGCCGTGCCCCGTCTCCGCGTGGCCTGCCGTCGGGCCGCCGTACGCCGCCGTTCCGGCGTCCGCGGCGCAGGCGCCTGGGTGCGGGCGGGCCGGTGGCTTCGGGGTGGTGCCGGGGCGTACCGTCAGGCGCCGCCAGCCCGGCAGGGCGGCCCGCCGGTCCACCCGGGCCCGCGCCACCACCGGCCGGTGCGGCGCCAGCGCCTCCAGTACGTCGCCCAGCAACACGACCGCCAACCGGGCCCCGGGACACGCGTGCGGCCCCGCCCCGAACACCAGCCGGGCCACCCCGGGCGCGACCGGATCCCGCCCGTCGGGGTCACGCCGGTGCGCCCCGACCGCGTGCCGGGCCACCAGCAGCAGCCGGTCCCCGCCCCGCACCGGGCACCCCCCGACCGTTCCCGCCCCGGCCGCGACCCGGGGCAGCACCGGCGAGGCCGCCGTCACCCGCAGCAGTTCGTCCACCAGGGCGGGCCGCGTCGCGGCGTCGCCCGCCTGCCCCCACAGCCCCGCGTCCGCGCACCAGGCGACCGCCCGGGGCAGCGCCGCCACGGCGGTGTTCACCGCCGCCACCGCCACCATCGCGGGCAGCGCCCCCCGCCCCGGACCCAGCAGCCCCCGCAGCCGCGCGGCGCTCCGCTCCGCCCGTGCCCGCGCACCCGGCCGGGGCGGGCCCGGCAGATGGCTCCGTACGGACGCGGCGGCGGCCTCGGCGGCGGCGCCCGCCAGCTCCCGCGCGTCGGCCTCCACGTCCAGCAGGGCGCACACCACCGACCCCGAGAGGACCCGGGCCAGGGCGACCACGTCGACCTCCCCACCCCGGGCCAGCGGCGCCAGCTCCCGCGCCAGCAACGGCCGCCACACCGCCCGCAGCTCCTCCACCCCGGCCGCGCCGAGCCGCTCCGCCAGCGCCCGCCGGTCCGCCCGGTGCCCGCCGCCCTCCTGGTCGAACAGCACGCCCCCGTCCCCGCGCAGCGCCTCCCGGGCGGCCCCGCCCGTGGTGCCGGCCGCCGCCCGGTCCAACGGCAGCCGCGTCAACGCCTCCCGGTACGCCTCGGAGCCGTGCACCAGCACGGTCCGGCCGAGCCGCCGCACCGGACGGCCCCGACCGGCCCCGAGCAGCGCGAACAGCAACGGCCGGGCGAACAGGTAGACCCTGCGGTCCCGGCGTCGCGCCGTGGCGTGGCAGGTGGTCATGGGACGGTGAACCTCTCCGGAGACGGTGGTGGTGTAGGCGGTGGTGGTGTACGCGTACGGGCGCTTCCCGGGCCGGCTCACGCCCGGCCCCCCGCGCCGCCGGCCCGCCCGGCGGCCAGCCGTCGGGCCGCGAGGGCCGACACCGCGGCCCGGTCCGGTTTGCGCGAGCGCCCCGACAGCGGGATCCGGGCGAACAGCAGCGCGTCCGGCCGGGCCGTGCCCATCCGGCTCAGCGGCCCCGACAGGGCCGCGCGCAGGGCGGGTTCACCGACCCCGGGCCGCGGCTGGACCACCGCGACGAGCCGTTCGTCGCCGTCGGCCGCCGGAACCCCGACGAGCACCCCCAGCTCCACCCCCGGCACGTGCAACCCGGGTTCGTACAGACCCGGGTAGATGTTCTCCGCCCGCCGCAGCACCATGTCCTTGCAGCGGCCCTCCAGCACGATGCGGCCCGCGCCGTCCAGCCGCGCCCGGTCGCCCGTACGCACCCACGGATCGGGTTCCTCCCCCAGGTAGCGGTCCCGGGCCGCGGGCCCGGCCAGCAGCAGCTGCCCGTCCGCGTCCGGTACGGCCCGCACCCCGGGCAGCGGAGCGCCCACCAGGTCGCCCGCGCCCTCGAAGGCCGCCTTCTCCCGGGACTCCACCGCCGCCGCCGGGAACAGCTCGGTCAGCGCGTACACCCCCCACGCCTGCTCCGCGCCGGCCGCCCGCACCCGCCCGAGCAGCGCCGCGCTCGCCGGCGCCGAACCGGTCCACACCCGCCCCCCGAACCGGGCGCCCGCGCCCAGCGCGTCCCGCAGCTGCGGCGGCGTCAGGTACGTGTCCCGGGGCCGCAGCCGCGCCAACTGCCGGGCCAGCACCCGCGGGGAACGGGCCGGCAGCGCGACGGGGGCCCCGCGCGTCAGCGAGGGCACGAGCACGAAGAACGTGCCGCCCAGCACGGGATCGCCCGCCCGCCCGGCCCCGCCGCGCCCACCCGCGGCGCCGGCCGGGCCCGCGCCCCCGCCGAAGCCCCCGCCCCCGCCGAAGCCGTCTCCGCCGTCGAACAGCGCGGCCACCGTCTCCATCCCGGCCGCCAACTCCGCCCGGGTGTGCACCACCGCCCGGGGCCGCGAGGTGGTCCCGGACGTGAACACGATCACCGCGTCCGTGTCCTGCGGCCCCGCGTACACCGGCACCCCCACCCGCGCGGCCGCCAGGTCCAGCGCGGGCGCGCAGCCCGGCAGCCTCGGGCCGACCGTGGCCACCGGCCCCAGCCCCGCCAGCTCGGGCAGTTCCAGCGCGGCCCGTCGGGCCAGCGGGCGCGCCCAGCCGGCCACCGCCTGCGCCGCGGCGTCGGCCAGCACCAGCGCGGGCCGCGCCAGCGCGAGCCGGGCCCGCAGCACCTCGGCCCCCGCCCCCGGGTCCAGGACGGCCCCGCGCAGCCCGAGCCGCCACAGGGCGAGCAGCACCGCCAGCGCGCGCGGCCCGGGCCGCACCGCCACCCCGACGGTGTCCCCGGCGCGCAGCCCGCGCGCGTGCAGCGCCGCGGCGAACGCGTCGGCCAGCTCGGCGAGTTCACCCCGCGTGGCCCGCACCCGGGTCGCCCCCGAACGGGACGCGGCCAGCACGGCCGGCCGCTCCGGGCGGGACCGCAGCGCGTGATCGAGTCGGTCCAGCATCAGCGGGGGTCCGTTCCGTGCGCGCCGCTGCCCTGGTCCAGGTACCAGCGGGCGGTCCCCGCGATCCCGTAGGCCCGCAGGCGCCGCGTGGAGTTCTCCACGACCATGCCCCGGCAGCGGCTGATCCGGTCGGTGTGACGGCGCACGGCGTTCAGGAACAGCCGGTCCGTCGGCGAGGGGCGCCGGGGCATCCCGCCCACGGCCAGGTACAGATCGGCGGTGATCGCCATGTTGTTCCCCGCGTGCATCCGGTACGGGGCCCGGTAGCCGTGCCGGCGCGCGTGCAGCGGTCGCAGCCGTCCGAACAGCGCGGCCAGCGCCACCAGGGCCGCGAAGAGCGTCCGCCCGAGGGGTCCGTGTTCGTCGCGCCGCGCCGTGATCCGCCCGCACACGAGCCCTCCGCGCAGCGACAGCGCGGAGCGCGCGGAGCCCGCCCATCCGGGTCCCGGCAGGCAGTCCGCGTCCGTACGCGCCAGCAGGACGGCGCCCCGCTCGATCGCGTACCGGAAGCCGGTGTCCACCGCCGACCCCACCCCCTTCTCGGGCTCCTCGATGACCTCCACCGGGAACGGCGCCCGCGCCGCGAACTCCCGCGCGATCCGCCCCGTACCGTCCGAGGAGGCGTTGTCGACGACCAACAGCGTGAAGTCACGGTCGTGTTGGGCCGCGAGCGCCGACAGCGTCCCGGCCAGTCGGGCCTCCTCGTCGTGGGCGGGGACCACCACCCACATCGGCGCGCGTCCGCTCACGACTTCTCCCAGACCATCGTCATGATGCTGATCCCGCCACCGAGGCCCACGATCAACACCCGCTCGCCCGGAGCGAGTTCGCCGAACACCCGGTCCAGCTGGACGCCGATGGAGGCGCTCGCCACGTTCCCCAGCTCCGGAACCGTCACCACCAGCCGGTCCGACGGCACGCCCGTCAGCTCCGCGAACCGCTCCAGGTACGGCACCGTCACCTGGTGCACCAGCACCTTCGCGAAGCCGTCCACGTCCATGCCCACCCGGTGCAGCGTCCGGTCGACGACCGCCGTCCCCACCTTCTCGAACACCCCGCGCAGCTCGTGCCCGTCGCCCCGGAAGTACGTGTACGCGTCCCCGCGCGGGTGGCGCGAACCGCCGCCCGGGATCCCCCCGACCTCCCAGTGCTCCGAGTGGGTCTCGCTGTCCACGTCCAGGATCCCGCCGCGCTCCACCGCCTCCACCACGACGGCCGCCCCCGCGTCCCCGAACGTGTAGCCCGCGAAGCCCGCCCGGAACTCCGCCAGGTCGGCCGGATCGGTGCGCACCGCCCGGCTCGGGGTCTCCCCGGTGACCACCAGCGCCCGCCGGGCCCGGCCGGCGAGGATCGCGCTGCGGGCCAGGTCGATGCCGTTGACGAAGCTGTTGCAGGCGTTCGTGACGTCGACGGCGTGCGCCCGGGAGCCCAGGTCGGCCTGCACGATGTGGGCGGTGGCCGGCTCCACCACGTCCCGCGAGGCGGAGGCGAACACCAGCAGGTCCACGTCCATCGGGCCGAGCCCGGCCGCGTCCAGGGCCCGACGGGCCGCGCCCGCGGCGAGCGTGGAGGCGTACACCCCCGGCGCCGCCACCCGGCGCGAGACGATCCCGGTGGCCAGGGTCAGCAGCCTCGGCGGCAGGCTCAGGCCGCTGCGCCGGGCGACCTCCCGCTGGAGGTCGTCGGAGGACAGGACGTCCTCGGGCAACAGGCTGCCGACCGCGGTGATCCCCACCCGCGGCCGTGGATCGTGTGACTGTATGAGCATGCCCCCACGATGGCGACCGGCGTCCGCCCGGTCCTGAGTACGGATGCTCATATCCCGTACGGGGACGCTGAGTAGGCCTGGGCACTCCCCCCTACGGCCGCCCCGCCGCACCGCCCCCGACAGGGGCTGTCGAACCCCTGGGCCCGGCCGACCCGTATCCGTATCGTGGATCGACCACAGGGGGAGGGGACATGGGGGAAGGCAGAGGATTACAAGGCCTCGTCCCGTACGGGGACGACGCCACGGACCGGTGGTTGAGCGCCACCGTCCACCTCGACGAGGAGTTCGCCCGCGAGGCGGCGGCCGAACTCGTCGAGGACCGGCTCACGGCCCTGGGCCCGGCCCTGGGCGTCGACCTGGTCGGGCTCGCCCGGCACGCCCGACTGGCCCGACGGCGGGGCGACGCGCGCGACGCCCTCCTCGTCGGCCTGTTCGCGGTCCTGGCGGGCTGCGTGGTCCTGGCCTGGCACGGGGTCACGGAGGGGCGCCCCGAACTCCTCGGCCGCTCCCTGCTCGGGCTCGGGGGCACGTGCGCCGCGGCCTGGGCCCTGGTGCTGACCTTCGAGCACCGAGGCCGGACGCTGGCCCTGGAGGTCATCGAGGCGGACACCCCGGCCGCCACCCTGGCCCCGCCGCTGGGCGAGGCGCTGGAGGAGCGCCTGCGCGAGCAGGAACGGGCCAACGTCATCCCGTACTGGGCCGGCGCCGAGCGCGAGCACCCCTTCGTCGGCAGCGGCGTGTCCCTGCGCGAGCGGGTCTGGCAACCGATCGACGTCGGAACCCCGGCCGCGGACCCGTCGGGCGACGGAACGCTGGAGATCGTCCCGTTCGACGTGGTCGAGCTGCACGCCTTCGTCGTCGAACAGATGGGGAGCATCGCCGGCCTGGGCGGACTGCGCGCCGGCGAGAGGCTGTACGTCCTCGGCACGCGCGTGGGGTACGCGGACGCGGCCCTGCTGCCCGACCGGCTGGGCCGGCCGCGCGCCGTCGTCCCGCCGGAGATGGTGCGGGCCGCCCTGGCCGCCCCCGGCTCGGGCATGCGCACCTACGTGTGCCTGGAGCGGGCCGGCGAGGGCGGCCGGGTCATCGTCTCCATGCACCTGCGGGCCCGTCTCCAACACCCCAGCCTCACCTGGGAGGTGGCCGCCTACGTGGTGCCCCCGCTCGACTTCCGCTTCGACCGGGTGCGGGCCCTGCGGCTGGACGCCTTCGGCCGGTGGCTGACCTTGATCACCTCGACCACGCGGCGGTTCCTGCCCGACCTGTGCACGTCCCCCCTGCGGCTGCTCCGCAAGGGCCGGGCCGTGCTCGCGCACCGGTGGGGGCTGTGGCACGCGCGGTGGCTCATCGGCCGGCAGCACCTGGAGTACGACTACGGGGCCACCGGCAGCCTGCGCGCACGCGTCGGTTCCTGGTCCCGGATGGGTTTCTCCGACAACACCGACACCCTGGACTACCTCCAGCGCCTCCAACAGGGCGTCCTCACCGCGACCGAGCGGTTCCTGAAGGACCACAACGTCGACACCACCTCCTTCGAACAGGCGAAGCAGGTGATCAACCACCACAGCTACACCTTCCACGGCCCGATCAACGGTCCGGGCAACTACGGATCCCACGGCACGATCGACCTGGCCGGCCCCGGCGCCGGGCGCGAGCCCGGCAAGGGCCAGGGGCCCGCCGGTCCCGGGGGCCCCGCCCCGGCCCCCGCCCGGCCCTGACCCGTACCCGGCACGAGAGGACCGCGATGGGCACCTACCACTTCCACGGGGACGTCAACGGCCCCGGCAACTACGGCGACCACGGCGTGATCCACATCGGGCGGGCGCCGGACGAGGACGACGCCGCCCGGGTGCTGCGCCTGGCCGCCGAACTCGCCCGGCGGCTGGACGAGGAGGGCGCCGCCGAGGAGGGGGTCGAGGCGGCGCGGATCCTGAACGACGAACTGGAGGAGGCGGGCCGGGAACACCGCGCCCCGGAGCCCGGACTGATCCGCCGGTGCCTGGAGACCGTCACCCTCGGCCTGGGCGCGGGCAGCGGCGCCCTCGCGCTGACCCGCGAGCTCACCCTCCTCCTCGGCGGCTGACGGCCGGCCCCTACCATCCGGGGGACAGGGGGCCCGCACGCGTCCCCGGACAGGGTCTCGTTCACCCCGGCCGACCGGGAGGGGCTCACCCCGGGAACGGTCCGCCGCGCCGCCGTTCCGGACGGGGTCGGCGCGTCCGCGACCACCGTCCCGGTCGCGGAGTTCGAGGCCGGGGCCTGCCGCGACGCGTAGGCCGTCGGGCTTCCGTCATCCCTCGGGATCCCGTCGTTCCCGACCCGAGAACAGGCCGCGCAGGCGTCCGAGGCCGGGCGGGCGGTGCCAGGCACGGAACTCCTCCGCCCCGCGCGCGCCCGTCCGGGTCAACTCCGCCTCGACGGAGGCCAGTTCCCCGCGCCCCAGACTCCGCACGGCCGGCAGCAGGATCCCGTCGAGCAGCTCCGTACGGGCCTGACGCCACAGCGGGCCGCCCTGCGGATGCGCGGACCAGTCGACGAAGCGGTCCGCGACGTAGCGCGGCGACCGGCGCAGCCGCTCCGCCACCGCCTCCTCGTGGGCGGCCGTCCGGTACGCGGCCAGCAGTGCGGCGTCCTCGCACCCGGCCAGGGCCCGGGGGCCCCCGTCGTCGGGGCGGTCCGGGAGGAGCAGCGCCCGGGACAGCGCCCCGTACGCCCGGTCGCGGGCGCCCGAGTCGGGGGAGAGGGCGCCGAGCTCCAGGGTCCGGCGCACGGTGGCGGCGTCCGGCCCGACCGTGCCGGACCGCAGCTGCCCGGCCAGTTCCAGGAGCAGCAGCGACGGGCGCGCCGCCGCGGGCAGTTCCGCGCCGAAGGCCGCCAGCAGGCGCGGCGCCAGCTCCTGGGCCGCCGGGTCGGAGGCGGGGGCGCGGGCCGCCGCGAGGACGAGCGGCTCCCAGGTGCCGGCCTCCTGGTGCAGCGGGGCGCCCGTCAGGGCGAGGACCAGCCCGGCCTCGTCCGCCCGCATCGGTTCCCCGCCCCACACCAGCCGCAGGGCGGTCCGCAGCACGAGCGGTTCGGCGTACGGGGAGACCCCGGCCGCCGCGAGCAGGGAGTTCAGCGCGCCGACCCGGTCCGGCTCCCGGTCCGGGGGACGGGCGGCGGCCCGCGCGCACATCGCCAGGTGCGGCTGCGTCCCGGTGGCCCCGAGCCGGGGGCCGGACCGGGCGAACAGTCGGACCCCGGCGTCCGGGTCGCCTGCTGCGAGGGCGTCCAGCCGGTCGAGCACGAGGGTCCGCAGGACGGGCAGGGACGCCATCTCGGCCAGGGCCGCGGCGCCGCCGGGCCCCTCGGGGTCGGCCAGCAGCGCCGACGCCAGCCGCCGCGCCGTCTCGTGCGGCGCCGCCCCGGCACGCGGCGCGGCACCTCCCGGTGCCGGGGGCAGGGGCTCGGCCGGGTCCGGTGCCCGGGTCGGGACCGGGGGCGCGGCAGGCGGCGGGGCGTGGGGCGGTGCCGGGACCGGTGCCGGTGTCGCGGCAGGTGTCGGAGCCGGGTCCTGGGGCGGGTCGGGCATCGGCGCCGGGGTCGGAGCCCAGGGCGCGGCCGGTCCCGGTGCCGGGATCGGTGCCAGGTGTGCGGCCGGGGCGGGGGGTGCGGCCGGGGGCGCCGAGGGCACGGCCGGTGCCGGAGTCCGGGGCGGGGCCTGGGGGTCGGCAGAGGCCGGGGCCTGGGCCTGGGCCTGGGCAGGGATCGGGGGCGCGGCAGCTGCCGGCGCCGGTGCCGGAGTCTGGGGGGCGGCAGGCGCCGGGGCCTGGGTCGGGATCGGGGGCGCGGCCGGTGTCGGGCGCGGAGTCGGTACCGGCGGTGTGCCGGGGCGCGGGGCGAGGTCGGCGGGTATGCCGGCCTCGGCGGCGAGGGCGTCCAGGCGGGCGGCGTCGTACGGGTCCCCGGGCAGGCGGCGTATGCGCGCGAACAGTTCCGGGCGCCCCGCCCGCCAGACCCGCGCGGCCGACCGTGCCCACGGGTCCGGGGTCGCCCCGGGGTCGGGGGCGGTCCCGCGCGTGGCGTCGTGGACCCGGTAGCGGCGTTCCGCCAGGACCGCCCCGTCCGCGTCCTCCGGCAGCACCCCGACGAGCTCCTGGCGGGCGGCACCCGGGCGCCGGGTGTAGGTGGTGAAGGTGAGCCACTGGGCCCGCTCGTGCGGCAGCACGCTGCACGCGAGCATCACCCAACGGGCCACGGCCGCGCTGTCGGGCTCGACCAGCGCGATCGGCGGGGCCGCCGGATCCTGGGCGAGCCGTCGCACGTCGGCGAAGAACGCCGGCAGCCACGGCCCCCGGGCGGCGACGAACTCCGTCAGGGCGGCCCGGTCGTGCGGGCCGGGGACGGGGATCCGGGCGAGCGGCGGGGGCGGACCGTCCGGCGGGGTCCGCGCGGCCCACTGCGGGGAGTCCCAGGCCGTGATGGGCAGCGCGCCGGTCGCGGGCGCGAGGTCGGACCACGGCAGGTGCACGGCGTGCGCGTGGAAGCCCCCCGGGTCCGTGCCGTCCGTGCCGTCCGCGTAGCCTGCGCGGGCGAGCAGCCGGCTGCCGTCCGACAGCAGACTCAGGCTCAACGCCACCGGGAGCACCGCGCGTTCCCCTGCCGTCGGGCGCGCGGGGGCGCCGGCCGGCGCCTCGTAGCGGACCAGCTCCCCGGCCTCCTCCGCCACGCTCGCGGACACCCCGGAGGTGGCGGTGCTGGGCAGCCACCGCGGACCGGGGCCCTCGGGCGCGCTCGCGTAGTGCAGCTGCGGCAGGTTCACGGCCGACCCCCCGCCCGCCCCGGCCGCGTCCGTCCGGGCTTCGCCAGACCCGTGTCCGTCCGCCCCGGCGTCGCCAGTCCCGGCGTCGTCCCCGCGTACATCCGGCCCGGCTCCGTCCGCCCCGGCCGCGCCCGTTCGGGCTCAGCCAGTCCCGGCCGCGCCCGTTCCGGCTTCGTCAGACCCGTGTCCGCCCGTTCCGGCTTCGCCAGGCCCGGCGTCGTCCGGTCCGTGTTCGTCCGGCCTGTGTCCGTCCGGCCCGGCTGCGCCCGTTCGGGCTTCGCCGGACCCGTGTCCGTCCGGCCCGCGTTCGGCCCGCCCGGCTGCGTCCGAACGGGGATCGTCCGCCGGGCCGCGTCCGTCCCGCCCGGGCGCCTCCCGCCCGGGGCACACGGCGTGCCCGCGCACGCGGGCCCGGGGGTCCAGGCGGTCTGTCGCCCGGGGCGCGCTCCGCCGTACCGTTCGACCGGCGGTGCGCACGCACCGCCGAGGCCACCGCCGTTCGACGCGCCGCAGCCCGCCGTCCGGACACGCCCGGACACCTTCCCCGCCATTCGCTCCACGCCCCCCGTGCCGTGTGCACCGCAGGAGGACATTGCAGCAGATCCGCACACCGTTCGGGAGACGCACCCCCCACCCCGTGCCCGGCCCTGGGGCCTGTTGTCGAACTCCCGTCTGCCCCGCGACGCCCGGCCGCCCTGCGGGCGACGACGGGAGTGCGACGACAGGCCCCGCAGGGCTTCCGTTCGCCCGCTGTACGGCCGGACGTCGGCCACCGATCCCCGTCCGGTACCCCGGGCCCGCTGTCCTTGGGGCGCCCCTCGCCTCCCCCCCCCGTCTCATCCCCAGAGGTCGTCACCCATGACAGAGCTGAACCGTCGCAGGTTCCTGCGGATCGCCGGCGGAGCCGCCGCCTTCACGATGCTGAACGAGAACATCGCGCGGGCCGCCGCCATTCCGGCGCAGGGCGCCACCGGGACGATCCGGGACGTCGAGCACGTCGTCGTCCTCATGCAGGAGAACCGTTCCTTCGACCACTACTTCGGGACGATGAAGGGCGTACGCGGCTTCGGCGACCCCCGACCGGTCCTCCAGGACAACGGAAAGTCCGTCTTCCACCAGTCCAACGGGACGAAGGACGTACTCCCCTTCAACCCGCAGGTCGAGGACCTCGGGATGCAGTTCCTGGAGGGCCTCAACCACGACTGGGCCGGCGGCCACCAGGCCTACAACAACGGCAAGTACGACAAGTGGGTGCCCGCCAAGACGGCCACGACCATGTCGTACATGACGCGGAACGACATCCCGTTCCATTACGCCCTGGCCGACGCCTTCACCGTCTGCGACGCCTACCACTGCTCCTTCATCGGCGCCACCGACCCCAACCGCTACTACCTGTGGACGGGTTACACGGGCAACGACGGCGTCGGCGGCGGTCCGGTCCTCGGCAACCAGGAGGCCGGGTACGGCTGGAAGACCTACCCGGAGCGGCTGGAGGCGGCCGGGGTCTCCTGGAAGGTCTACCAGGACATCGGCGACGGCCTGAACGCGGCCGGCTCCTGGGGCTGGATCAACGACGCCTTCCGGGGCAACTACGGCGACAACTCGCTGCTCTACTTCAACGCGTACCGCAACGCCCAGCCCGGCAGCCCCCTGTACGAGAAGGCCCGCACCGGCACGAACGCCCAGGCGGGCGAGGGCTACTTCGACCGGCTGCGCGCGGACGTGGTGAACGGGACCCTCCCGCAGGTGTCCTGGATCGCCGCCCCCGAGGCCTTCAGCGAGCACTCGAACTGGCCGACGAACTTCGGCGCCTGGTACATCTCGCAGGTCCTGGACGCGCTGACCGCGAATCCGGCGGTGTGGGCGAAGACCGCCCTGTTCATCACCTACGACGAGAACGACGGCTTCTTCGACCACGTCGTCCCGCCCTACCCGCCCGCCTCCTCGGCCTGGGGCCTGTCCACGGCGAGCGTGACCGGCGACCTCTACGCCGGGGGCGGCGGCTACGCGGCGGGCCCCTACGGACTCGGCCCGCGCGTCCCGATGATCGTGGTCTCCCCGTGGAGCAAGGGCGGTTACGTCTGCTCCGAGACCTTCGACCACACCTCGGTGATCCGCTTCATGGAGCAGCGGTTCGGCGTGCGGGAGCCCAACATCTCGCCGTGGCGCCGCGCCGTCTGCGGCGACCTCACCTCGGCCTTCGACTTCGCCCGGGCGGACTCCGCTCCCGCCGCGCTGCCCTCGACGGCCGGGTACGTGCCGCCGGACCGCAACCGTCACCCCTCCTACCGCCCGACCCCGCCGGCGACCGGCACGCTGCCCCGCCAGGAGGCCGGCTCCAAGCCGACCCGCGCCCTCGGCTACAGCCCGTACGTGGACGGCGGGGCCACCGTCTCCACCGGCAAGTTCACCCTGACCTTCGCCTCCGGTCCCACGCTCGGCGCCCACTTCCACAGCACCTCCGGCAACCGCACGGACGGCCCCTGGCCCTACACGGTCGAGGCGGGCAAGACCCTCTCGGACACGTGGAGCACCAGCTCCTCCACCGGCAACCGCGTCGACCTCACCGTCTGGGGCCCGAACGGCTTCCTGCGCACCTGGAAGGGCCCGGCGAAGAAGGCGGGCCCCGAGGTCACGGCCCGCCACGACGCCGCCACGGGCAACCTCGCCCTCTCCCTGACCAACTCCGGTACGACCGCCGTGAACCTGACGGTGACGAACTCCTACGGCGGCGCGCCCAAGACCCTCAGGGTCGACGCGGGCGCCACGGTCGCCCACGCGGTCGACCTGAGCGCGACGGGCCGCTGGTACGACGTCACGGTCGCCTCCGACGCGGACGCCGGCTTCCTGCGCCGCTTCGCCGGACACGTGGAGACCGGCGCCCCGGGCGTCTCCGACCCGGCGATCAGGACCGTCTGAGCCGCTCCCGCGCCCGCGCGGGGCCGCCGCTCCGGGGCCACGAGGCCGCCGGTCCGTCCGGCGGTCCGTCCGGTGGTCCGTCCGGTGGTCCGTCGTCCGGCTCCGACGGTCCGTCGCCCGGCTCCGGGAGGGATGTCGGCCGGACGGTGTGATCGTAGGCCCGGCGGGCAGAACGTACGGCGTCGGTTTTCCACGTCATCGTCACCGAGGGAGAACGCATGGCCATCGCCCACCGTCGGATCGGCACCGGACCCGTCCGCGTCATCGTGCTGCACGACTGGTTCGGGACCTCCGCCAACTGGGGCTCCGTGCTGGACTACCTGGACCCCGAGGGGTTCTCGTACGCCTTCCTCGACTACCGGGGCTACGGCGACCGCCGCGACGTCGCCGGCGCCCACACCCTCGCCGAGATCGCCGACGACGTCCTCGCCCTGGCCGACCAGCTCGGCTGGGACACCTTCTCCCTGCTCGGCCACTCCATGGGCGGCAAGGCCGTCCAGCAGGTCCTCGCCCGCTCCCCGGAGCGGATCGAGAAGCTCGTCGGCCTCACCCCCGTGCCCGCCGCGCCCTACGAGATGGACGAGGCCACCCACGCGCTCTTCCACGGCGCCGCCGAGGACCCGGAGAAGCGTCGGATCATCCTCGACCTGGTCACCGGCAACCGGGCCGGCCGGTACTGGATCGACCGGATGGTGGCGCACTCCCTGGCGGTCTCCCGCCCCGAGGCCTTCGCCGCCTACCTGACCGACTGGCAGTCGCTCGACCTGACCTCGGCCGTGAAGGGCAGCACGGTCCCGGTCCTGGTCCTCGTCGGGGAGTACGACCTCGCCCTCACCGCCGAGGTGATGCGCGTCGGCTGGCAGGGCCTCTACCCGAACTGCCGCGTCCACACGATCCCCGGGGCCGGCCACTACCCTCCGCACGAGACCCCGGTCGCCTTCGTCACCGAGGTCGAGGCCTTCCTGCGCCGGCCCTGAGGTCGGAACGCGAAAAGCCCCGTGGGGTACGAGGCGAACCTCGTACCCCACGGGGTCGAAAGGGTGAGTGACGGGACTTGAACCCGCGGCCACCTGGACCACAACCAGGTGCTCTACCAGCTGAGCTACACCCACCACGACGGGCGGCGTACCGCCCGTTCGTCGTGCACGCACAGCATAGCCGATCGAAAGGGTGCTCCCGCGACGGGATATTCGCCGGTCGCTCGCCCGGTCGCCCCGCCCGTCGCTCAGCCGGCCGCCCGGCTCGCGGCCAACGTGGCGGCCAGGCGGCCCGTCAGGCCCTCGCGGCGTCGGGCGGCCCGCGCCACGGCGGCCTCGGCCAGCGCCCGGATCGCCGGATGCGGACGCGACCCGTCGCCCGCCAGCTCCGGCTGGAAGAGCGTCGCCAGGAAGAAGGGGTGCCCGGGCAGCTCCGCGATCCGCACCCGCCCCTCCTCGTCGCGGCCCGACATCCGCAGGCCGTGCGCGGTGAGCGTCGGCAGGTACCGGGGCGAGGGCCCGTAGTCGCAGTGGTAGCGCTCCACGGACCGTTCCGCGCCCAGCGCCGACTCGGCCAGCGAGCCCGGCTCGGTGCGCACCAGCCCCTCGTGCCCCACCAGCGAGCAGGCGAGCGGTGCGATCAGCGGCTCCACCGCGTCCGGCTCCTCCTCGGCGTGCGCCGCGTCCGTCAGCCCGCAGACCGTACGGGCGTACTCCAGCAGCGTGTGCTGGAAGCCGCCGCAGGTCCCGAGGAAGGGGATCCCCTCCTCGCGGGCCACGCGGATCGCGGCCAGCGCCCCGGCCGTGCTCGCGTACGGACTGCCGGGCAGCACCCACACCGCGTCGAAGAGGGCCAGGCCGCCCGAGGCGGCTTCGGTCCCCGCGTCGGCGGTGGGGATCCAGTAGGCGTCCAGGACCAGACCCTCGCGCGCCGACAGCGCCTCCAGCAGGACCGGGATCCGGGTGTGGGACTTCACGTGCGGGGAGCGGTCCCCGACGAGGGCGATCCGTGCGACGGGCCGGCCGGCCGGTCGGGCTGAGGGCCGCTCGGAGGGCCGGTCGGAGGAAGGGCGGGCGACGGGACCGGTGTGCGGCGCGCTGGTGGAGGTCATGGAGCCCATCCTGCGACCCGATCCGCGTTCAGCGCCAACGATTGTTCCTGCACCCTCGATAAGCATCACTGATGGGCCGCGTCATGCTGGACCCATGGACCCCCACCTCCTGCGCACCTTCGTCACCGTCGCCCGCCTCGCCTCCTTCTCCGCCGCCGCCCGGGAACTCGGCTACACCCAGTCCGCCGTCTCCCAGCACATCGCCGCCCTCGAAGGCGACCTGCGCACCGAGCTGCTCACCCGACGCCCCGTCGCCCCCACCCCCGCCGGCGCACGGCTCCTCGAACACGCCGGACCCCTGCTGCTGCGCCTGGACGCGGCCCGCGCCGACGTCCTGCGCCTGGCCGCCGAACCCCCCGGCCGCGTCACCCTCGCCGCGTCCCCGCTCGCCGTCGGCCCCCGCCTCCTCGCCGCCCTGCCCGCCACCGGGGTCACCCTGCGGGTCCTGCCCCCGAACGAGGTGCCGGCCGCCGTCGCCGGCGGGCACTGCGACCTCGGCCTCGTCGACGGACTCGCCGCCCCCAGCGACCCGCTGCGCCTGCCCGACGTGGCCCCGCTGACCGTGACCGGGGTCACCGAGGAGGAGCTCGCCGTGCTCCTGCCCGCCGACCACCCCTTCGCCGGCCGGACCACCGTCCGCCTCGACGACCTCGTCGACGCCCGATGGCTCGACGCCCCCGACGTCGGCCTGCCCCTCACCGCCGGACGCTCCGCCCTGCGCTACGACGGCACCGACCTGCTGGCCCTGTGCGCCCTCGCCGCCGCCGGCCACGGCATCGCCCTGCTCCCGCGCCGCGTCGCCGAGGCGGCGGGCGTCGGCGTCGCCCTGCCGCTCACCTCCACCCCGCGCCTGGTGCACCGTACGGAACTGCTCGCCCCGGGCACGCCGACCGGCGCGGCCGCCGCCCTCGCCGCACGCCTCACGGCAGGCGCGTAGGCCCCGCCGGCGCCCGGGGCACCACGCGCTACGGCCCCAGGACCACCGCCGATTCGCCCGGTACGTGGATCCGCCCGTCCGCGCCCGGATGTTCGACCGGCTCCCAGGAGGCCAGCACCCGCACCCCGTTGCGCCCCAGCGCGATGGTCACCGGCTCGGGCGACAGGTTCACCGCCACCCGGACGTCCCCGCGCCGGAAGGTCAACCAGCGCCGCTCCTCGTCGTGGGCGACCCGCACCGCCGCCAGGTCCGGATCGCGCAGGTCCGGCTGGGAGCGGCGCAGCGCCACCAGGGTCCGGTACCAGTCCGCCAGCCGGGCGTGCGGCTGCGTACCGGGCTCCGACCAGTCCAGGACGGAGCGGTCGCGGGTCGCCGGATCCTGCGGGTCGGGAACCTCCTCCGCCTTCCAGCCGTGCGCCGCGAACTCCCGTCGCCGGCCCGTGCGGACCGCCTCCGCCAGCTCCGGGTCGGGATGGTCGGTGAAGTACTGCCACGGGGTCCGCGCCCCCCACTCCTCGCCCATGAACAGCATGGGCACGAACGGCCCCGTCAGCGCCACCGTCGCCGCGCAGGCCAACAGGCCCGGGGACAGGGAGGCGGACGGCCGGTCGCCGAGGGCCCGGTTGCCGACCTGGTCGTGGGTCTGCGTGTAGCCCAGGAACCGGTGCGCGGGGGTCCGTCGGCGGTCCACGGGCCGGCCGTGCGTGCGCCCCCGGAAGGAGGACCAGCCGCCGTCGTGGAAGAAGGCCCGGGTCAGGGTCTTGGCGAGGGCGCCGAGCGGGGCGAGCGCGAAGTCCGCGTAGTACCCCTGCGATTCGCCGGTCAGCGCACAGTGCAGGGCGTGGTGGAAGTCGTCGTTCCACTGGGCGTGCACGCCCAGCCCGCCGGCCGCGCGGGCCGTGGTGAGGCGGGGGTCGCACCGGTCGGACTCGGCGATCAGGAACAACGGCCGCGCGCTCTCCACCGCCAGCTCGTCCACCGCCGCCGCCAGCTCCTCCAGGAAGGTCAGCGCCCGCCCGTCGGCCAACGCGTGCACCGCGTCCAGCCGCAGCCCGTCGATGCGGTAGTCCCGCAGCCAGGCCAGCGCGCTGCCGATCAGGTACGCGCGGACCTCGTCCGAGCCGGGCGCGTCCAGGTTCACCGCCGCGCCCCAGGGCGTGTGGTGGGTGTCGGTGAAGTACGGCCCGAAGGCGGGCAGATGGTTGCCGGAAGGTCCCAGGTGGTTGTGGACCACGTCCAGCACCACGCCCAGCCCCGCCGCGTGCGCGGCCTCCACGAACCGGGCGAGACCGGCCGGGCCCCCGTACGGTTCGTGCACCGCCCAGGGCGCCACCCCGTCGTAGCCCCAGCCGTGCCGGCCCGGGAAGGGGCACACCGGCATCAGCTCCACGTGCGTCACCCCCAGCGAGGCCAGGTGCGGCAGGCGCCCGGCCGCCGCGTCGAAGGTGCCCTCCGGGGTGAAGGTGCCGACGTGCAGCTCGTACAGCACGGCGTCCTGGAGTGGGGTGCGCGGACCCGGGGTGGCGGGGGTCAGGGCGGCGAGGTCGACCACGGCCGACAGGCCCTCGGGGCCGTCCGGCAGCCGGCGCCCGCGCGGATCGGGGCGCGCGACGGGATCGTCGCCCAGCAGGAACCCGTACCGGTCGCCGTCGCGCGCCGGGGCGTCGACGTGCCACCAGCCCCGACGGTCCGGTCCCGGGTCCGGTGTCATCTCGTAGGAGGTGTCGTTCAGTCGCATGGCGACCCGACCTGTCAGCGGTGCCCAGACCTCGAACTGCACGGACGGTCCCCTCGTCTCCGGCGGTGTCCAGCATGCGTATCGTGCCCATCATTCCGCCGACGCCGGGGGAGTTCTGGACACTCCGCACCCGACGGGCCGACAATCACCCTGTGACGTCGAGTTTCGAGTTCCCCGCACACCCCGCCCCGCGGGTCTCCGACGACGAGCGCGACCGGGCGCTGGGGCAGCTCAGGGAGGGTGCCGCCCTGGGCAGGCTCTCGCACGACACCTTCCTGCGCCGCATGGAACTCGCTCTCGTGGCCCGCCGCTCCGAGGACCTCGCCGTGCTGCTCGCCGACCTGCGCACGCGCGAGGGCCCCGCGGGCGCCGAAGGGCCGTGGAGCCGTCGGCTGTTCGGCTGGGTGGGTCGCGCCTCCGCCGTGTCCGCCGGGGTCCGCCGCGCCTGGCACGTGGAGCGCCTGCCCAAGCTGCTGCTGCCGCACCCCGCGACGGGTCCGCTGCGCATCGGCCGGGACCCGGGCAACGGCCTGCGGCTCAGCCACGAGACGGTCTCGCGGGCCCACGCGGAGCTGGGCCTGCGCGACGGCGCGTGGATCCTGACGGACCTGGGCTCCACCAACGGCACCACCGTCAACGGCCGTCGGGTGACCGGGTCGGCCGTCGTCCGTGACGGCGACCAGATCGGCTTCGGCCACATGAACTTCCGGCTCAGCGCGCACTGAGCCGGCGCGGGGCGGCGTCCCGTTCCGTCGGAAGGCGCGCGGCCGGCGCGCGGCGCGTGCGTGCGGGGCGACCGTGCGGCGCGAGCGCGCGTCGGGGCCCCCGACGGCGGCGCGCGGGAGGCCGGGCCCCAGGATGGGCCCATGACCCACGCACCCGTCGTCCGCCCCGCCCGCCCCGAGGACCTGCCCCGTCTGGTCGAGCTCGTCCACGAGCACATCGCCTTCGAGCGGGCCGCGCCCCGCCCCGACGGCCTCGCCGACCGGCTCGCCCCGCTGCTGTTCGCCGATTCGCCCCGGCTGTGGGTGCTGCTGGCCGAGGGCCCCCGGGGCGCGGTGGTCGGATACGCGGCCTGCTCCGAGGAGTTCTCCTTCTGGGACGCCGCCCCCTACCTGCACATGGACTGCCTCTACCTCGCGGAGGAGGCCCGGGGCCACGGCCTCGGCGCGGCCCTGACGGCGGGCGTCGCGGACCTCGCCCGGGAGCGCGGCCTGGCCCGCGTCGAATGGCAGACGCCCGACTGGAACGAAGGGGCGATCGCCTTCTACGACCGGCTCGGCGCGGACTCCCGGCCCAAGCGGCGCTACTCCTGGCCGGTGTAGCCGGCTCACGCCCCGGCGGCCGGCGCGGGGATCGCGTGCTCCGCCGCGCGGCTGACCTCCTCCCAGGCCGCCCACGTCTCCATGCGGCGGCGCGACACGTCGAAGGCGACGTCGTAGACCATGCTCCCCAGCAGCAGGCGGCTCGGCGGCTCCTCGCTGTCGACGAGGGTCAGCAACGCGCGGGCGGCGAGGCTCGGGTCGCTGTCGACGGAGCCCTCGGCGTACTGGCGGGCCAGCTCCTCGCGGAGCGGTCCGTAGGCGTCCAGGGGGGTCGTGTTGCTCATCGCGGTGTAGAGGCCGGTCCAGTAGCCGCCGGGCTGGACGATGCTCACCTTCACGCCGAAGGCGGCCGCCTCCATGGCGAGGGACTCGCTCATGCCCTCCAGGGCGAACTTGCTCGCGCTGTAGAGGCCGGTGCCGGCGAAGCCCGCGAGCGCGCCGATGCTGGAGATCTGCACGACGTGCCCGGAGCCCTGCGCCCGCAGGGTCGGCATCACGGCCTGGCTCACCCACAGGGCGCCGAAGAAGTTGAGGTCGAACTGGGCGCGGGCCTCGGCCTCGGTGAACTCCTCGACCATGCCCATCGCCAGCGCGCCCGCGTTGTTGACGACGACGTCGAGCCGCCCGAAGTGGTCGACGGCCCGGGCGACCGCCGCGAAGACCGCCTCCCGGTCGGTGACGTCGAGCCCGAGGGGCAGGACCCGCCCCGGGTGGGCGGCGGCCAGCTCCTCCAAGGGGGCGAGGGTGCGCGCCGCGACGGCCACCCGGTCGCCCGCCGCGAGCGCGGCCTCGGCGAAGGCCCGGCCGAGACCCCGGCCGGCACCGGTGATGAACCAGACGCGGTCGGTGGGTGTGGCTGAGGTGCGCATGCGGGCTCCCGTTCGGTAGGGCGAGACGTGTCGTCTCGCTCATGTCCCCAGTGTGGATCATGTGGCGGGACATGTCAAGACGAGACGTCTCGTCTCGTTAAGCGTTCTCCCGGACCCCGAACGCCGCCCGGCGCCTCCCGGGCGGCGTTCGCCTCGACGGCGGTTCATTCGAGCGGTCGGTCGCGGTCGTTCAACCGCCCGTACGCCGCCAGCACCGTCCGCGACTGGTGCTCGACCTGCGTGGCCACCGGGACCCACCGGGCCTGGAAGCGGTCCGCGAACTCCTCGCACCACCCCGTCACGAGCCGGTCCAACCCGGGCGCCGCCGGATGCCCCTCCGCCCGCAGCACCCGCAGCAGCATCGCGGCCGCGCGCAGCGACAGCCGCCGCCCGAAGGCGTCGATGCTGCCGATGGACGCCGCCGTGGCCTCCGTCGGCGCCCCGGCGCCCGTCCACTGCGCGGCCACCGCCGGGATCAGCCCCAGGGTCCAGTCCACGGCGCGCAGCAACGCGACCCCCGGCCCGGCCCCCCGGGCGCCGCCCCGCAGGCGCGCCACCCGCGCGGACTCCTCGACGAGCCGCTCCGCGAGCATCCTGAGCGCGCCCCGGGGGTCGGGGTGCGGAGCGGGGTCGTCCACCCGGTCGGAGGCCCACATGGGCACCTCGACGATCGCGGTGGTGCCCTGGTGCCGGTGGGCGCGGTACCAGGTGCTGAGCCGGACGTCCTCCGGGTGGAAGGCCCCGGACGGGTGGTCCCGCTCCGGCATGACGTAGATCCCGGGCCCGGGGGAGGCCCAGCCGGCGGCGTCCGAGGCCCCGGTCTCCACCGGGATCCGCAGCTCGGCGGCGGAGGCCCCGAAGGGCTCGGCGAGGCCCGGTATGTCCCGGGTCAGCTGCACCCAGGACCCGCCGAGGTCCGTCCCGTGCAGGGAGACCTGGAGGACGGGCCGCAGTTCGTCGATGAGCGCGCCCAGCGCGAGCGTCTCGGGCGGGAGCCGGTCCGGGGTCAGTAACGACGGCGCCCACTCCGGCTGTTCGGGACCGGGCGGCCGGAAGAAGTTGCGGTGGTAGTCGGCCAGCGAGCGCGGGCGCGGGGTGCGGTGGAGGTCGGCCCCGTCGGGGTCGGCGCAGAGCAGGAAGTGCCACCCGGCGTCGCTCCCGCCCGCCCGGATCACCCGCCGGGCGAGGTCCAGGGCGGTCGCCCCGCCGACGGGCTCGTTGGCGTGGGCCCCGGCGACCACGAGCACCTCGCGCGGCCGGACGCCGCGCCGCCGGGCGACGCTGAGCAGCCACAGCGGTCGCCCCGCCCGGGAGGCCCCGGCCTGACGGAGCCGTACGAGCCCGGGATGCTCGTCCGCCAGGGCGTGTGCGGCCAGGGCGAGTTCGCGGGGGCTGGGGTAGCGCATGTCACGGAGGAGGGTCACACCCCATGCCATGCCCGCCCGACCGGCGGACTACCGCGCGCGGGGGCGCCGATCGCCGTCCGGCGCGGCCCGGGCCGTGCCTTTCGGATCGGGTCGGGCCCGCGACGTCCGCCGCCACGGGGTCTCCCCGGGCCCGCGCGGCCGAGGGGAGGCCTCGCGACGTTCCCGTCGGACGCGCCGCGGCCCGATCCGATCCGGCCCGCTCCGGCCCGATCCGACCTGAACCGATCCGACCCGACTCGAAAGGCGCGACCTACCGTTGGTGCAGTCCCCGGCCCGCCAGGCTCAGGAAGGCCTCTCCGACCGCCTCCGAGAGGGTCGGGTGGGCGTGGACGTGGCGGGCCACGTCCGAGGGCTCCGCGTCCCAGCCCACGATCAGCTGGCTCTCCGCGATCATCTCCGACACGTGCGGCCCCACCAGGTGCACCCCGAGGACCCGGCCGCCGCGTTCCGCGACCACCTTCACCGTGCCGCCCTGCCCGTGCACCATCCCCTTCGCCACCGCCGTCAGCGGCATCGTGTTCACCACCACGTCGTACGACGCCTCCCGGGCCCGCGCCTCCGTCAGCCCCACCGACGCCGTCTGCGGCGCCGAGTACGTCACCCGGGGCACCGCCGCGTAGTCCACCGGGGCGCTCGCCACCCCGGCCAGGGTCTCCGCCACCAGCAGCCCCTCCGCGAACGAGGCGTGCGCCAGCCCGAGGGAGGGCGGCGGCAGCAGGTCGCCGACCACGTGGACACCGGCCGTCGCCGTCTCCAACCGGGACCAGTCCGCCGGTGCGACGAAACCCCGCGCGTCGGTGGCCAGTCCGGCCGCCGCCAGGTCCAGGCCGTCGGTCACCGGAACCCGGCCGACCGCGACCAGCAGCCGTTCGGCGGTGACCTCCCGCACCTCCCCGCGCTCCGTGCGCACGCTCGCCCGTACGCCGCCGGCCGCGAGCCGCTCGACGCCCTCCACGCGCGCCCCGGTCCGTATGTCGATCCCCCGCTTGCGAAGCCCCCGCGCCAGGTGCCGCGAGACGTCCGCGTCCTCCAGCGGGACCAGCCGCTCCGCCGCCTCCACCAGCGTGACCGCGGCCCCCATCGAGCGGTGGAACGAGGCGTACTCCACCCCGATCGCCCCACCGCCCAGCACCAGGACCGAGGCCGGCAGTCCCGGGGCGAAGAGGGCGTCGTCGCTGGTCACGACCGTGTGCCCGTCGGGCTCCAGGCCGGGCGGGGTGCGCGGGCGCGAACCGGTGGCGAGGACGATCCCCCGGCCGGCGGTGAAGGAACGGCCGTCCTCGGTGCGGATCGAGCGCGGGCCGGTCAGCCGGGCCCCGGAGCGCACCACGAACACCCCGGCGTGTTCCAGGTGGCCCTCGACCCCCTTGTGGTTGCGCGAGACGATGTCGTCGCGGGTGGCCGTCAGCGCGGCCCAGTCCACCGACTCGACGCTCGCCCGCACCCCCCACCGCTCGCGGGCCTCGGTCACCGCGTCGACGAGTTCCGCCGCGTGCAGCATCGCCTTGCTGGGGATGCACCCCCGGTGCAGGCAGGTGCCGCCGACCTTGTCGCGTTCGGCGAGCAGGACGGTCAGGCCCAGGGCGGCGGCGCGCAGGGCGGTGCTGTAGCCGCCGGTGCCGCCGCCGATCACGATGACGTCGAAAGTGGTCGGATCGCCGCTGTTCTCGGTGGAGTTCATGGCTCAAGCCTGCGGCGGTCGAGGCCGCGGATCCAACGCAATGATCTTCTCGGAGCCATGCACGTTCTTTATGCTCCCAGGTCATGAGCCTGCGTCAGATGGAGTACTTCCTCACCGTCGTCGAGGAGTCCTCGTTCACCCGCGCCGCCGAACTCCTGCACGTCACCCAGCCCGCCCTGTCCCACCAGGTGAAGGCGTTGGAGCGGTCCGTGGGAGGGGAGTTGTTGGAGCGGCTGCCCCGGGCGGTGCGGCTCACCGCGATGGGACGGGCCTTCCTGCCGCACGCGCAGCTCGCCGTGCGCAGTGCCCGGCAGGCGCAGCGGGCGGCCCGGGCGGCGGCCGGCGCGGTGGGCGGGGAGCTGCACCTGGCCACCGTGCACGCCGTGGCCGTCGGGATGCTCCCCGCGGTCGCCGCGCGGTGGCGCGCCGAACACCCCGGGGTGGCCCTGGTGTTGCGCGAGTACGGCTCCACGGAGGCGTTGGAGGAGCAGCTGGAGCGGGGCGTCGCGGACCTGGCGGTGGGGCCGGAGCCCAAGGAGTGGACGGGGCCAGTGGTGCCGCTGGGCCGCGAGGAGTTGGTGGTGGTGGTGCCCTTCGACGACCCCCTGGCCGGGCGCGGCGCGGTGCGGCTCGCGGAGCTCGCCGGCCGGGACTGGATCCGTTGCGCGATGGAGCCGCTGGTGCAGGGGCAGCCCGTGCTGGACTGGGCCTGCGGGACGGCGGGGTTCACGCCGCGCACGGTGGTGCGTACGGAGCACACCTCGACGGCGGTGCGGATGGCCGCCGCCGGGGTGGGGATCGTGATGGCCCCGGCGCACATGGCGCGCGGCGCGGTCGGCGAGGACTGCGCCCTGCTCACGCTCGACCCGCCGTGGCACAGGCCGCTCGCCGTCTTCTCCCGGGTCCCGCTGACGGGCGCCGCGGCGGCCTTCGCGCGCCTGCTGGCGCAGCACGAGGCCGCCCTCCCCGCGGCCCACACGGGCGAGTGAGCCGCAGGGGGCGCGTCGGCGCCCGTCCCCGCCCCTCCTCGCAGCCCGCACGGGCGAGTGAGCCGAAGGGGGCGCGTCGGCGAAGGAGGGCGAACGCCCGGAGGAAACGCGAGGAACGAGCGTTTTCGAGGACGTACGCCCTCCTGGAGCCGACTGCCGCGCCCCCGGAGGCGAACCGAGCCCCAAAAATAGGGGGCGCCCGGCCCCGGCCTCCCGCTGCTCACCTACGGATCCAAAGCCCCACCGGTCCGTCGGCCAGGAGCGTCGCCACGGGGAGGTCGCCCCGGTGGGGGGCCGCCGCGCTGGTGGGGATGACGGGGTGCCAGTCGCCCGGGGGCAGGGTCAGGCGGGTCCCGCGCCAGCCGCCGGAGCCGGCCAGCCGGTGGGACAGCCGGGTGACGGCCACCAGCAGGTCGGGGGAGCGGGTGAAGGCGACGAGGTGGTGCGCGGCCGGGCCCTCGGCGCGGAGCGGGTCGTAGCCCCGGAAGAGCGCGGGCCGGTCGCGGCGCAGCCGCAGCAGGGTCGCCGTCAGGGCCAGTTTCTCCCCGGAGGTGTCGTGCGGGGCGGCGCCCGCGTCCAGGGCCGCCAGCGCCTCGTGGGGGAAGTCGGCCGGGCGGCGGTTGTCCGGGTCCACCAGGGCCCGGTACTCGGCCTCCGAGCCCTGGTAGACCTCGGGGACGCCGGGCATGGCCAGGTGCAGCAGGGTGGCCCCGAGCAGGTTGGCGCGGGCGGCGCGTTCCAGGGCGGGCGCCGGCGCCGCCGGGGTCTTGGGGACCAGGTCCGGTACGCCCGCCTCGTACGTCTCGTCGGGGTCGGTCCAGGAGGTGCGCAGCCCCGCCTCCCGGGCCGACTTGAGCAGGGCCGCCGCCAGTCGGGCGGCCCGCTCGGGGGCCTCGCCGAGGCCGAGCGCGCTCTGCCGGGCCACCCAGCGCAGCTGGGGGTCCGCCCCGGCCGTGGCGGGCCGCTCGCCCCGCGCCCGGTGGGCCGGGTCCGCGTCCATGGTCTCGGGGGCTTCGGAGAGCACCGCGATGCGGGCCCGTACGTCCGCGCTGCGCTTGGTGTCGTGCGTGGACAGGACCGTTCCGGAGGCGGGCCAGAGCCGTTCCAGGTGCGCGCAGTACGCGTGGAACTCCTCGGGGTCGACGCCCGGGGCGCCGGGTTCCCCGCCGACCTCGTTGGCCGACAGCAGCGGCGCCCAGCGGTAGAAGGCCCGGTCCTCCAGGGATTTGGCGCGCAGCGCGGCCGAGGTCTGGGCGAAGCGCGCGGCGAAGGCCGGGTTCCGGGCCAGCAGGTCGCGTACGGCCTCGACCGCCTTCGTGCCGGCGCGGATCGCGGCCCGTTCCAGGGTGGGGGGCGAGGGCCGGGGGCCCTCGGGGTAGGGCCGGTAGACGGGATAGGCGATCAGCAACTCGCGTACGGCCTCGGCCAGTTCCGGCCCGCTCAGGCGTTCCAGGGCGGCCAGTTCGGCGGCCAGGTCCACGGTCAGCACCTCGCGGGTGGCGGCGGCGGCCGTCTCCCGCCAGTCGGGCAGTCCGGTGAACCGCCCGTACGCGCGGCCCAGTTCGGCGGTGCCGCGCGGGTCGGTGAACAGGCCGTCGATCCGGTGCAGGGCGTCGTAGCCGGTGGTGCCCGCGACCGGCCAGTCGGGTGCGAGGCGCTCCTCGCGGGCCAGGATCTTCTCCACCACCACCCAGCAGTCGTCCCCCGCCTCGGCCCGCAGCCGCCGCAGGTACCCGGCGGGGTCCGCCAGCCCGTCCACGTGGTCGATCCGCAGTCCCCGCACCACCCCGTCGCGGACCAGTTCCAGCACCTTCGCGTGGGTGGCGGCGAACACGGCGGGGTCCTCGACCCGGACCCCGATCAGGTCGGAGATGGTGAAGAACCGTCGGTAGTTCAGGCCGGTACGGGCCTCCCGCCACCACGCCGGCCGGTACCACTGCGCGGCCAGGAGCTCCGGCAGCGGCAGGCTTTCGGTGTCCGCGCGCAGCGGGAACTCCGCCGCACCCGGTCCGCCGTGCCGCAGGACCCCGGCCTCGGAGTCGACCGTCCAGTCGCCCGGCCGCGCCGGTTCGCCGAGCACGGGCAGCAGCAGCTGTCCGCCGCCCGCCTCCCAGTCGATGTCGAACCAGCGCGCGTACGGGGAGTGCGGCCCCTCCCGCAGCACTTCCCACAGCGGCCGGTTCAGCCGGAGCGGCGTCGGGACCGCCATGTGGTTCGGGACGATGTCGAGCACCAGGGCGAGCCCGTGCCCGCGCGCCGCGGCGGCCAGCGCCCGCAGCCCGTCCTCGCCGCCCAGCTCCGCCCGGACCCGCGCGTGGTCGGTGACGTCGTAGCCGTGCGTGGAGCCGGGCACCGCCTCCAGCACGGGGGAGAGGTGGAGGTGTGACACGCCGAGGGAGGAGAGGTACGGTACGGCCGCCTCGGCCGCCGCGAAGGGGAACCCGGGGTGCAGTTGGAGGCGGTAGGTGGACGTCGGGACGACGGCTTTCGGAACATCATGGTCCGATTTCCTGCTGGAGTACTGCTGGGTCATGAGAACGTACGTACCCCGTACGCGCGATTCCGTGCCATGACCCAATGCATCCGGGTGACTGCACCGCGTTAGTGTTCCTCGGGTGTTTGGAACCGTCGACACCTATCGAAAAGTCATCGCCCTGACCGGGCCCCTCCTGCCGCTCATATCCTTCCTCGCCCGACTGCCCGTCGCGATGTCCCAGTTCGGGAGCGTCCTGCTGGTCGCCGAGACCAGCGGCTCCCTCGCCACCGCCGGCATCGTCGGTGGCACCCTCTCCGCCGGCCAGGTGGTCTGCGGACCCGTACTCGGCCGACTGGCCGACCGCCACGGACAGCGCACCGTCGTCCTGGCCGCCGCCGCCGTCAACGCGGTGGCCACCGGCGCGCTGGTCGCCGGGGCCCTCTCCCACCTCGCCACGGTTCCCCTGGCCGCCATCGGCGCCGTCACCGGCGCCTCCGTCCCGCTGATCGGACCGCTCGCCCGCAGCCGTTCGGTGGCGCTGGCCCACCGGGCCAAGGCCGACGAGGGGGTCGTGGGCGCCATCCACTCCCTCGAAGGCACCCTCGACGAGGTCTCGTTCGTCATCGGCCCCGCCCTGGTGGGCATGGCCGCGCTCCTCGCGCACCCGGCCTTCGCCCTCGCCGGGGCCGCCGCCCTCGTGGCCGGGTTCGGCACCGTCTTCGCCCTCCACCCGAGCGCGTCCGTCACCGCCGGCTCGCCCGCGCCCGCACGCCCCGCGGGCCGCCGGGTGGGGCAGCCCGGCGTCGTCCACGCCGTGCGGGGTTCCCTCTTCCTCCAGGGCGCCATGTTCGGCGCCTGCCAGGCCGGCATCGCCGCCCTCACCGTCAGGCTGGGCGTGCCCGGACAGGCCGGCATGGTCTACGCCGCCATGGGCGTGGTCAGCGCCGCCGTCGGCCTGGGGATGGGCGCGCTGCCCGCCCGCTTCGGGCTGCGGCTGCGCTGGCGCCTGGCCACCGCCGCCGGACTGGCCCTGTCCGTCCCGCTGGTCTTCACCGACAGCCTGCTGCCCCTGTACGCCGTCGTCACCGTTCTGGGGGCCGCCTGCGCCCCGCACCTGATCACCGCGTTCGCGCTCACCGAGCGGTCCGTGGAGCCGGCCCGGCTCGCCGAGTCCATGGCCTTCGCCGCCAGTTCGCTCGTCGCCGGCCAGGCCGTCTCCCTGGCCCTCGCCGGACGGCTCGCCGAGCGGTACGGGCCCGCCGGGGCCTTCGCCGTCGTCACCGCGGCCGCCGCGCTCTGCCTGTGCCTGGCCCTGTTCACCCGCGTGCCCGCCGCTCGCTCGCACGCGCTGCCCACGGCCGGGGCGCCCACCGAGGACCGCGCCGCCGCGAAGGAGAGCGCGGCCTACGCCGGACGCTGAAGCACCACCAGGCACCGTCCCGTCAACGCCACCCGGTCCCCGGCCGCGAACTGCGGTCCGGTGCCGGGTGGCGGCACCTCGGCCCGCGCCGTGTCCACGACCAGCCGCCAGTGCGCGCCGTGCCCGACCGGGACGGTGAACTCCTGTGGCTCGGCACCCGCGTTGAACATCAGCAGGAACGAGTCGTCGGTGATCCGCTCCCCGCGCGTGCCGGGCTCGGAGATGGCCTCGCCGTTGAGGAACACCGTCAACGCCTTCGCGTGCTGCGCCTGCCAGTCCCGGGCCCGCATCTCCTCGCCGTGCGGGGTGAACCAGGCGATGTCGGAGAGCTCGTCGTGGGTGCCCTCGACGGGCCGGCCGTGGAAGAACCGCCGCCTGCGGAACACCGGGTGGTCACGGCGCAGCCACACCATCCGCCGGGTGAACTCCAGCAGCGCGGGCGCCGGTTTGCCCGGCTCGGGCCAGGTCACCCACGACAGGTCGTTGTCCTGGCAGTAGGCGTTGTTGTTGCCGTCCTGGCTGCGCGCGAACTCGTCGCCGTGGCTCAGCATCGGCACCCCCTGGGAGAGCATCAGCGTGGCGGTGAAGTTCCGCATCTGGCGCTCGCGCAGCTCCCGCACCTCCGGGTCCTCGGTGGGGCCCTCCACCCCGCAGTTCCAGGACCGGTTGTGCGTCTCGCCGTCCCGATTGCCCTCCCGGTTGGCCTCGTTGTGCTTCTCGTTGTACGAGACGAGGTCGTGGAGGGTGAAGCCGTCGTGGCAGGTGGTGAAGTTGACCGAGGCCAGGGGTCGGCGTCCGTCGTCCTGGTACAGGTCGGAGGAGCCGGTCAACCGGCCCGCGAACTCGGCCAGGGTGCGCGGCTGCCCGCGCCACAGGTCCCGCACCGTGTCGCGGTACTTGCCGTTCCACTCGGTCCACAGCGGCGGGAAGTTGCCCACCTGGTAGCCGCCCTCGCCCAGGTCCCAGGGTTCGGCGATCAGCTTCACCTGGCTGACGACGGGGTCCTGCTGCACCAGGTCGAAGAACGAGGAGAGCCGGTCCACCTCGTGGAACTGCCGGGCCAGCGTGGCCGCCAGGTCGAAGCGGAAGCCGTCCACGTGCATCTCGGTCACCCAGTACCGCAGCGAGTCCATGATCAGCTGGAGGACGTGCGGGGAACGCATCAGCAGGGAGTTCCCCGTGCCGGTGGTGTCCGTGTAGTGCCGGGGGTCGTCCGCCAGCCGGTAGTACGAGGCGTTGTCCAGCCCCCGGAAGGACAGCGTCGGCCCCAGGTGGTTGCCCTCGGCCGTGTGGTTGTAGACCACGTCGAGGATCACCTCGATCCCCGCCTCGTGCAGTGCTCGCACCGCCGACTTGAACTCCAGCACCTGCTGCCCCCGGTCCCCCGAGGCGTAGCCGTTGTGCGGGGCGAAGAAGCCGATGGTGTTGTAGCCCCAGTAGTTGCTGAGCCCGTCGTTGACCAGGCGGTGGTCGTTGACGTACTGGTGCACCGGCATCAGCTCCAGCGCCGTCACGCCGAGCTTCGTCAGGTGCCCGATCACCGCCGGATGCGCCAGGGCCCCGTAGGTGCCCCGCAGTTCCTCCGGCAGTTCGGGATGACGCATCGTCAATCCCTTGACGTGCGCCTCGTAGAGCACCGTGTGGTGGTACTCGTGGCGCGGCGGCCGGTCGTTGGCCCAGTCGAAGTACGGGTTCACGACGACCGAACTCATCGTGTGCGGAGCCGAGTCCAGGTCGTTGCGCGAGTCCGGGCGGCCGAAGTGATAGCCGTAGACCTCCTCACCCCAGCGCACGCCGCCGCTGATGGCCCGTGCGTACGGGTCCAGGAGCAGCTTCGCCGCGTTGCAGCGCTGCCCCCGCTCGGGCTCGTAGGGCCCGTGCACCCGGAAGCCGTAGCGCTGGCCCGGCATGATCCCGGGCAGGTAGGCGTGCCGGACGAAGGCGTCCGTCTCGCGCAGTTCGACGGCCGTCTCCGAGCCGTCGTCGTGCAGCAGGCACAGCTCGATCCTGCGCGCGGCCTCCGAATAGACCGCGAAGTTGGTGCCGGCGCCGTCGTAGGTGGCACCCAGGGGATACGCCTGTCCCGGCCAGACCTGCATCGAGAACGCCACTTCCCATCCTTCTCGCGCCTGATCCGGCGTGGATCACGTCACTGCCAGATCTTCCCCGAAAGACGGCCCGCACGCGGGAACTTGGGTTGCTCCTGCCGGGTGACCCGGATAGCCGACCATCGGGTCAACCGACTGTCGGGGCATCACATAATGAGTCAACGGACTGTCCGCCCGCGGGCCGTAGGGTCACCCGGGGGCGACTTCGGGCTGCATCGGGACGCGCGCGCGGAGTACCCTTCCGTGATCACTGGAGACGGGCGTCCAGACGCAGAAGGCGGTGCACGGGTGAGCTCGGGAGGTCTGGAGCTGCCCCCTGGTGACAGCGGTCACGAGGGTGGCCCGGCGGACGCCCCTGGGGGTGTGTCCGGGGCGGTGGCGGCCGGGACGGTGTCGCTGACCGCGCCGAGCGCCGGCGACGCGCGCGCCGGCGCCGAGCTGGACTGGGGCGCGGACGCGTGGAGCGAGGTCCGGACACGGGCCCAGCGCGCCGGTCGTGCGTACATCTGGCTGAATCTCATCGAACAGCGGCTGCGGTCCGTGGTCGGCGCCGTGCTGCGTCCGGTCTACGAGCCGGTGCACGGCGGCGACGACTGGGTGGTGGCCGCCGCCGGTCCCGCCGGGCAGGAGTGGGTGCAGCGGGCGGTGGCCGTCCGCGAGGTCAGCCGCCGCAAGGGCTACCTCCTCGACCCGGCCGACGACAACGTGCTCAGCTTCCTCACGCTCCCGCAGCTGCGGGAGCTGATGGTCCAACACTGGCCGTGCTTCGAGCCGTACTTCGACGACCGCCGCGAGATCGAGCTGGCCCTCGACGAGCTGGAGGTCACCCGCAACGTGGTCTCCCGCAACCGCGCCCTGTCGCGGGCGGTCCTGGAACAGGCCGAGCGGGCCTCGGCGCGACTGTTGGAGGTCCTCGGGGCCGGATCGGGCAGCCCGTCGGCGAACCGGCTGCCCATCGACGCGGTCGAGGACCTGGTCGGGGACCGCTACGCGGACGTCATCTCGGTCCACCCCGACCGGGTGCGGCTCCAGCGGCAGCTCCCTGCGGAGGACCTCTTCGGGGGCGCGCGCCGGCTGGACGCCATCGGGATAGGCCTCAACCTGCTGGTGCAGAACTTCTCCGGGCGCCGCCTGGTCCGGCTGACCGAGGCGGGCTGCCGGGTGCGGCTGCTGTTCCTGAACCCGGCGAGCAGCGCCGTCAAACGGCGCGAGCGCGAGCTGGGCCTGCGCAAGGGCGAGCTGAGCCGGTCGGTGGAGATGAACATCCTGCACGTGCGTCGGGTGCGGGCGGGGCTCAGGGACCCCTCGCGCTTCGACATCCACGTCTTCGACGAGACCCCGCGCTTCACCGCCTACCTGGTGGAGGGGGAGTCCTCGGGGATCGCGGTGGTCCAGTCGTACCTGCGCCGGGCCCGGGGCATGGAGTCGCCGGTGCTGGTCCTGCGCGGAGGTGGGCGCGGGGTCCCCAAGGACGCCGACCACGGACTGTTCACCACCTACCGGGAGGAGTTCGAGTCGGTCTGGGAGGACTCCAGGCCGGTGTCGTGACCCCCGGGGGGTCCCCGCGGTCCCCCGGGCGGCCTCCGTCGGCCCCCGGCGGTCGGGGTGTCAGTGGCGCGTGGCACGCTGAAACGCGTAGACCGACACACGGGGGAGGGCGCTTCATGGGGGCGTGGCACGGGGGAGCACTGATCGGATTCGACCTGGAGACCACCGGCACGGAGCCGGGGGAGTCCCGGATCGTGACGGCCGCGGTGGTCGAGGTGCGGGACGGCGAGGTCCGCGAGCGGCGCGGCTGGCTCGCGGACCCGGGCATACCGATCCCGGAGCAGGCGTCCGCCATCCACGGGATCAGCACGGCGCGGGCCGTCGCCGAGGGCCGCCCCGTGCGGGAGGTGGCCGAGGAGGTGGCGCGGGCCCTGGTCGGGCACTGGCGCGCCGGCGCGGTGGTGGTCGCGTACAACGCGGCCTTCGACCTGACGCTGCTGACGGCGGAGTTGGCCCGGCACGGGCTGCCCTCGCTGGCCGACCGGCTGGGCGGCGCCGAGACGGGGCCGGTGATCGACCCGCTGACCATCGACCGGGCCGTCGACCGCTACCGGCGCGGCAAGCGGACGCTGGAGGCGGTGTGCGGGGTCTACGGGGTCACCCTGGACGCCGCGCACGACGCGGGCGCCGACGCGCTGGCGGCGGTGCAGGTGGCGCGGGCCCTGGCCGCCCGGTACCCCGAGGTGGCCGACCTGACCCCGGCGGACCTCCACGACCGGCAGGGCACCTGGCACGCCCGCTGGGCCCGGGACTTCCAGTCGTACCTGCGCCGGCAGGGCAGCGCGGACGCGGTCATCGACACGGCGTGGCCGCTGCGGGACCTCGTACCGGCGTAGGCGCCGTACCGGCGCGGGCGCTCCTCCCGCCGGGGGCTATCGCGGCGTGGAGGGCCGCGGGTCGGACGCCGCCGCGGCGGGGGCCCACCGTTGCCGGTACTCGATGTGGAGCTCGCGGTTGCCCGAACCCCTGTGGCAGGGGTACAGCCGTTGGCAGTAGTGCCGGTCGGGGAAGGCGAGCGCCTGGCCGGGGCCCTGCCCCGCGACGTCGGCGAACAGGGGCGCCGAGTCCCGGAAGGCCCGCGGGGTGCCCGTCATGAAGAGCGTGTCGGCGTGGACGTGTTGGCGGAAGTCGTCCCGGTCGTCCCAGTGGCCGGGGGCGGGGCCGTCGTCCCGCGCGTCCCACGAGGGCCCGGGCAGTTCCACCGTCCGCGGTCGCGCCGGGCCCAGCCGCGCGCGGACCTCCTTCCACCGGGAGGGCGCGAACCGCAACGAGCGGTGGAGCAGCACGAGATCGAGCGGGCGCTCCCCGGGGGCGTGGGGGGCTCCCCGCAGCGGCAGGTGGATCAGGGAGCGCGGCGAGGTCGCCGCCAGGCTCCACAGTCCGGCCAGGAGCCGGGCCGCGTCCTGGTCGACGTACGCCCCCAGCCACCAGCCGGCGTCGAGGAGCAGGGCCCGGGCCGGGGGTCGGGCCGGGCGGATGACGTTGAACTCCTCGGGGCCGAGTCGGGCCCGGTGGAGGGAGAGGCGCAGTTTCACGCACCCTTGGTAGCGCAGCCTCAGAAGGGGTGCCAGCGCATTTCGGCGTCCCCGTCGCGCAGCGAGGCCACGCGGCGGCGGAACTCGGCCCGTGCCTTCGGGTTGCCCGGCGCGTGCTGGGCGACCCAGGCGCAGCTCGCCGTCTCGCGGGCGCCGCGCAGGAGCGCGCAGCCCTCCCACGCGCGCACGTCCCACCCGTACGCCGTGACGAAGGCCTCGTAGGCGGAATCGGGCAGGCCGTACCGGTCGCGGGACAGGGCCATCACGACGAGGTCGTGCTCGCGCAGGTCGCCCGAGACGGTCTCCAGATCGACCAGGACGGGTCCGTCCGGGCCGACGTGCACGTTGCGGGGCAGGGCGTCGCCGTGGATCGGGCCCGGCTCCAGGTGCGGGGCGAGCGCGGCGACCTCGCCGGCGTAGGCGTCGCGCCGGGCCCGCAGGTAGCGGGCGTCCTCGGGGTCCACGTGGTCGCCGGCCAGCCGCAGCCAGCGCTCGACCCCGCCCAGCAGGTCCCGGGCGGGCAGCGCGAACGGCGGCGCGGGCAGTGCGTGGAGCGCCCCGAGCAGGGCGGCGAGGTCCTCGGGGCCGGCCGGGCGCACGGCGTCCGGCAGCCGGTGCCACAGGGTCACGGGGTGTCCGTCGACCAGGCGGGGCGCCGGTTCGGCCGCGCGGACCGCGGGGACGCCCTCGGCGGCGAGCCAGCCGGCCACGGCCACCTCGCGCCCGGCCCGTTCCAGCAGCCCCGCCTCCCGGCCGACCTTCACCACCAGGTCGCCGATGGCGAAGACGGCGTTCTCGCCGAAGGCGAGCAACTCGGCCTTCGCGCCGGGACCGGTCAGCCCGGCCTCCGTCAGTACGTCCCTGGCCCGCGCTTCGTCCATGCCGCCCGTCTCGTCCTTCGCCGGATGCCGATCAGTGCGCACAGTCTCGCATCCGGGCCCCGCGCGACCGGCCGGCCCCGCCCGGAGCGAGCGGGGCGCGGGGAGCGGGTCGGAGGCGGTCGCGGAAATGGAGTTGTACGAGACGTATCGTCTCGTTATGGTGGCGGCATGACCTCAGGCACGCCTTCCCCCGAGTCCACCCGGCCCGCCCACATCGCGATGTTCTCCATCGCCGCCCACGGGCACGTCAACCCCAGCATCGAGGTGATCCGGGAGCTCGTCGCCCGCGGGCACCGCGTCAGCTACGCCATCCCCGCCTCCTTCGCCGACGAGATCGCCGAGACCGGGGCGACCCCGGTGATCTACACCTCCACGCTCCCCACCGACGACGAGCCGGAGGCCTGGGGCACCGAACTCATCGACAACCTGGAGCCCTTCCTCCACGACGCGATCCAGGCGCTCCCGCACCTCGCCGCCGCCTTCGAGGGCGACGAACCCGACCTCGTCCTGCACGACATCACCTCCTACCCCGCCCCCGTCCTCGCGCACCGCTGGGGCGTCCCCGCCGTCTCCCTCTCCCCGAACCTGGTCGCCTGGGAGGGCTACGAGCAGGAGGTGGCCGAGCCGATGTTCGCCCCCCTCAAGGCCTCCGAGCGCGGACAGGCCTACTACGCCCGGTTCGCGGCCTGGCTCACCGAGAACGGCCTCGGCGACCAGGTCGACCGCTTCCAGGGACGGCCGCGCCGCAGCATCGTGCTCATCCCGCGCGCCCTCCAGCCCCACGCCGACCGCGTCGACCCGTCCGTGTACACCTTCGTCGGCGCCTGCCAGGGCGACCGCGCCGCCACCCAGGGCACCTGGGACCGGCCCGCCTCCGCCGAGGGCAGGAAGGTGCTGCTGGTCTCGCTCGGCTCCACCTTCACCAAGCAGCCCGCCTTCTACCGCGCCTGCGTCGAGGCCTTCGGCGGCCTGCCCGACTGGCACGTCGTCCTCCAGATCGGCCGGTTCACCGACGAGGCCGAACTCGGCGAGGTCCCCGACAACGTCGAGGTCCACCGCTGGGTCCCCCAGCTCGACGTACTGCGCCAGGCCGACGCCTTCATCACCCACGCGGGCGCCGGCGGCAGCAAGGAGGGCCTCGCCACCGCCACGCCGATGGTCGCCGTACCGCAGGCCGTCGACCAGTTCGGCAACGCCGACGTCCTCGCCTCCCTCGGCGTCGCCCGGCACGTCCCGATGGAGCGCGCCGACGCCGCCACCCTCAAGGCGGCCGTCCTGGAACTGCTCGCCGACCCCGAGGTCGCCGTCCGCGCCGAGGCCGTCCGCGCGCAGATGGCCGCCGAGGGCGGCACCCGGGCGGCCGCCGACCTCATCGAGGCCGAACTGTCACAGGGGGCTCCTACGCTGCTGCCATGACGAACCCGAGCGCGAGGACCACGTACGCGGCGCTGCTGCGCGGCATCAACGTCGGCGGCAACAAGAAGGTGCCGATGGCGGAGCTGAGGACCGTACTGGAGGGGCTCGGCCACCGCGACGTGAAGACCTACCTCCAGAGCGGCAACGCCGTCTTCACGGCCGAGCGCGCGGACCCGGGGGCGCTGGCCCGGCAGCTGGAGACGGCCATCGAGGCCCACTTCGGCTTCCGGGTCGCCTGCCTGGTCGTCGACGGCCCCCACCTGCGCGCCGTCGCCGAGGCCTGCCCCTTCCCGGCCGCCGAACTGGAGGGCAGGCAGCTGCACGCCACCTTCTTCTCGCGACAGCCCGACCCCGAGCGGTTCGCCGCCCTCGACGCGCGGGCCTTCCTCCCCGAGGAGTTCCGCGTCGGCGACCGCGTCCTCTACCTCTACGCCCCCGACGGCCTCGGTCGCTCGAAGCTGGCCGAGGCGCTGGCCCGCCCCGCCGTGGTCAAGGGCCTCGACGTCACCACCCGCAACTGGAACACCGTCGCGAAACTGGTCGAACTGACGCGGGACTGATCCCGCCCGACGTCTGCTCGCCCACGCCCCCCGACGCCGCCCCGCGTCCACCCCGAAGGCGACCCTACCCCGGGCCGGCCCGCGCGATGTGTCAGGCTCTGATCATGCGTTACATCGTCATCGGCGCCGGAGCGATCGGCGCGACCATCGGCGGACGACTCGCGGACACGGGCCGGGAGGTCGTCCTCGTCGCGCGCGGCGCGCACGCCGAGGCCCTGCGCGCCGACGGGCTGCGGCTCACCACCGCCGCCGGCACGCGCGTCCACCGCCTCCCCGTGGTCACCGGCCCGGCGGAACTCGGCGAGCTGCGTCCCGACGACGTCCTGCTGCTGGCCGTCAAGACCCAGGACGCCGTCGCCGCCCTCGACACCTGGGGCGACGCCGAGGTCGCCGGCGGCGGTACGGCGGCGCAGCGGCTGCCGCTGCTGTGCGCGCAGAACGGCGTGGAGAGCGAACGCCTCGCCCTGCGGCGCTTCGCGCGCGTGTACGGGGTGTGCGTCTGGCTCCCGGCGAGCTTCCTGGAACCCGGCGTCGTCGAGGCGCTGTGCGCCCCGCTGACCGGGGTCCTGCACCTGGGGAAGGCGGCCGGGGGGACCGACCGGCGCGTCCGCGAGATCGCGATCGACCTGGAGAAGGCGGGCTTCGCCGCGCCCGTCGTCGAGGACGTCATGCGCTGGAAGCACGCGAAGCTGCTGGGGAACCTGGGCAACGCCATCCAGGCCACCACCGGCCCCGAGCCCGACCCGGCGAAGGCGGCGTTGCTGCTGCGGGCGATCCGGGAGGCCGAGGCGGCCTACGCGGCGGCCGGCATCGCCCACACCTCGCAGGAGGAGCAGGCGCGGGCCCGCGAGGGCCGGGTGGTCCCGCCCGCCGGGGTGCGCGGCGGCTCCTCCTGGCAGAGCCTGGCCCGGGGCACGGGCTCGGTGGAGGCCGACTACCTCAACGGGGAGATCTCCCTGCTGGGCCGGCTGCACGCGGTTCCCACCCCGGTGAACGACACCCTCCGCCACGCCGCGAACATCTTCGCCCGCGAGGGCCTGCCGCCGGGCGCGATGTCGATCGGCGACCTGACCGCCCTCGCCGACGAGGCCGCGGCGCGTTCCTAGAACCCCGAAGACCCCCTGCCCCACGCGCGTACGCACGGGGGGCAGGGGGTCTTCCGGTGGTCCGCCCGGGGCGGGTCAGGCCGTGGCCAGGAGGGGCACGCGCCGCGGCGCCGCGTCGAAGCGGCGCAGCAGGAGGCGGGCCAGTTCCGGGGCGTCGCCCAGGACGTCGGCCACCACGTCGGCGCCGGCCGCCGCGGCGCCCGCCGCGATGCGGTCCGGCAGCCGGCCGGGGGCGATGACGTAGGGGGCCACGGCCACCCGACGGGCGCCCTCGGCGCGCAGGGCCCGTACGGCGTCCTCCGTACGGGGCAGAGCGGCGGAGGCGAACGCAGGCCGCACGGCGCACCAACCGGTGTGCCGCCACTCCCGCGCGATTTCAGCGATCACTGCGATCGCCTCCGGGTCCGATGAGCCGGCGGACGCGAGCACCACGGCGGTGTCGGCCCGGTCGGCGGGGGTGAGGCCGGCCTCGGCGAGGCGGCGCTCCAGGGCGCCGACCAGCAGCGGCGAGGGCCCGAGGACCTCCGCCACCCGCACCGAGACGCCCGGCAGGCGGGAAGTCGACTCCGCGAGCACCGCCGGGATGTCCGCCTTGGCGTGGAAGGCACGCGTCAGCAGCAGCGGGACGGCCACGACCTCCCGTACGCCGGACAGGTACAGCGAGGCCAGCGCCTGCGGGACCGTCGGGGCGTTGAAGTCCAGGAAGGCCGTCTCCATCCGCAGCCCGGGGCGTAGCGCCCGCGCCCGCCCGACGAGGGCGGACACGGTCGCGGCGTGCCGCGGATCGCGGCTGCCGTGGGCGATGACCAGAAGTGCGCGGGACACGGGGGCCGACTCAGCTCTTGACCAGCAGGCCGCGGCTGCGCAGCACCCACCGCTCGACCGGGCTGAAGATCAGCAGGTCGATGGCGATGCCGACGACCAGGATCAGCAGGATCGCGAGGAACACGCCGGGCAGGTCGATGTTGTTGCGGCCGTTCTCCAGCAGCTGACCGAGGCCGAGGCCGAGGTCGGGGGAGCTGGCGATGATCTCGGCGGCCATCAGGGAGCGCCAGGAGAAGGCCCAGCCCTGCTTGAGGCCGGCGAGGTAGCCGGGGAGCGCGGCGGGCATGACCACGTGCCGGGCGCCGCTCAGTCCGGTGGCGCCCAGGGTGCGGCCGGCCCGGAGGAACAGCGGCGGGATCTGGTCGATGCCGGAGACGAGGCCGTTGGCGATGGAGGGGACCGCGCCGAGCAGGATCACCGTGAACATCATGGCGTCGTTCAGGCCGAACCACAGGACGGCCGGGGGCACCCAGGCCACCGAGGGCAGCGACTGCAGGCCCTGGAGGATCGGGCCGATGGCCGCGCGGACGAACTTCACCCGGGCGACCAGCAGCCCCAGCGGGGTGCCGATGGCCAGGGCCAGCAGGAAGCCGAGCAGACCCCGCGAGACGCTGGTCCAGATGACCTCCAGCAGGGTGCCCTTGAGCCACATCTCGGACAGGCTGTCCCAGACCGCGGAGGGGGCGGGCAGCTTGGTCTCGTCGGTGACCTTCGCCGTGACGAGGATCTGCCACACCACGAGCACGAGGCCGACGGCGAGCAGCGGGGGCAGGACCTTCTTGGTGAAGACCTCCCGGACCGGGGTCCGGTGGGTCTGGACCGCGTCGAGGGCGTCGAGGCCGGCTTCCAGACCGGCCAGGTCGTCGTGCTTGGCCGTGGCCTTCGCGGTGGTGTCAGTGCTGGCCATGGCGGCGGATCTCCCCACGCAGGTGTTCAGTGATCTCAAGGGACAGCTCCGCGACGTCCGCGTCCTCGATGCGGCGCGGCTGGGGGATGTCCACGGTCCACTCCTTGGCGACCCGGCCGGGCCGCGAGGAGAGCAGGACCACGCGCTGGGCGAGGCGCACGGCCTCGCGCACGTTGTGCGTGACGAAGAGGACGGACAGCCCGGTCTCGGCCCAGATGCGGGTGAGTTCGCCGTGCAGCACGTCACGGGTGATGGCGTCGAGCGCCGCGAAGGGCTCGTCCATCAGCAGCAGGCGGCTGTCCTGGGCGAGGGCCCGGGCCAGGGCCACGCGCTGGCGCATGCCGCCCGACAGCTCGTGGACGCGCTTGCCGTACGCGCCCCCGAGGCGGACCAGCTCCAGCAGTCGTTCGGCCTCCGGCCTGCGGTCGGCCTTGGCGACCCCGCGCAGGCGCAGGGCGAGTTCGATGTTCTTGCCCGCGGTCAGCCACGGGAAGAGGGCGTGTTCCTGGAACATGAGCGCGGGACGGCCGGAGGTCTCGATGGATCCGGCGGACGGCTTGTCGAGTCCCGCGACGAGGTTCAGCAGGGTGGACTTCCCACACCCCGAGGCCCCCAGGATGGTGACGAACTCTCCGGGAGCGACATCGAGGCTGATGTCGTCCAGGACGAGCTGCGTACCGGCCGGGCCGGTGAAGGACTTCGAGACGTGCTCGATGCGAGCGGCGGCGTGCGTTCCCTGCGCCGTCGTGCCCTCGGCAGCCTTGGCGAGCGTGGTGGCCATGGTCGTCACCTCCTGGGGTCTGGACTGCGGACTTACTTGGCGCCGAGACCGGCGTCGGAGACCTCGGGCTTGCCGGCGGCCTTCAGGACCTTGTTGAGCGGCTTCAGGTCGTAGATCCCGGCGAGGTCGGGCTCCTCGATGAGCTTGGCCTTGACGGCCCAGTCGGACTGGGTCTTCAGGGTGCTCGCCAGCGGGTCGTCGGTGACGAGGATGGACTGCCAGGCCGGGTCGATGATCTTCGCGTCCAGCGCCTTGCCGCTCTCCGCCTGGAGCCTGGCGTTCGCCGAGGCCTTCGCCTTCTCCGGGTTGGCGTTGATCCACTCGTTGGTCTTCACCGTGCCCGCGAGGACGGCCTCGACCACGTCCGGGTGCTCCTTGAGGAACTTCTGCGACACGATGATGTTCGTGATCACGAACTTCTTGTCGGGCCACAGGGCGGTCTCGTCGAGGAGGACGCTGCCGCCGTCGGAGACGAGCTTGGAGGCCGTGGGCTCCGGCACCCAGGCGCCGTCGATCGAGCCCTGCTTGAAGGCGTCCGGGGTGACCTTGTTGTCCGTGCGGACGACGGAGACGTCACCCTTGCCGGACTCCGGGTCGACCTTCCAGCCCTTCTCGTTGATCCAGTTGAGGAACGCGACGTCCTGCGTGTTCCCCTTCTGCGGGGTGGCGATCTTCTTGCCCTTGAGGTCGTCCAGGGTCTTGATCTTGTCCGGGTTCACGACGAGCTTCACGCCGCCCGAGGCGGAGCCGGAGATGATCCGCAGGTTCGAGCCCTTGGACTTGACGTAGCCGTTGATCGACGGCGAGGGGCCGATGAAACCGATGTCGAGGGAGCCGCCGTTGAGGGCCTCGATCTCGGAGGGGCCGGCGTTGAAGGACTGCGGCTTGATCTTGGTGCCCTGCAGTTCCTTCTCGATCAGGCCCTCCTGGAGGCCGACGAGCGCGGTGGCGTGGGTCAGGTTCGGGAAGTACCCGATGCGGACCTCGGAGGCGGAGAGCTTCTTCGCGCCGTCCGCGGCGGGGGCGGCGCTGTCGGCCTTGCCCTTGGGCTCGTCCTTCGCGGCCTCGGAGCCGTAGCCGCACGAGGCGAGGGCACCGATCAGCAGCGGCAGGGCGGCGGCGGCGACGAGGCCGCGGCGCAGGGTCTTGACGGTGGTACCGGTGGCAGGCACGGGAGGGGTTCCTCTCGTCGCGTCATGGCGTCATGACGCACGTCTTCGTTTCGTGAGCAAGGACAGGTACGGCTGGTGGGGGGTGAGGGCGCGCGAGCGGTGCGCGTACGTCATCGCGCACATCGGGCCACCCCTCCCTGGCCGCTGCCGAGGACGCCGCTGCCCACGCGGCCGCCCTCCTTCGCGAAGGTGGAGTAGATGTCGGCGAGCATGGTCTAGAAGTCCCACCCTTCTTCGTCGGCCCGGACGGTGGTCTCGGCACGCGAGGCGAAGGACTCGCCCGCCATGCCCGCCGCCAGGGTGGTGCCGTCGGCCGGGTCGATCAGCAGGAAGGACCCGGTGCGGCGCGAGTCGGCGTACGCGTCGAGCGCGAGGGGCTCGGCGGTGCGGACGACGACCCGGCCGATGTCGTTGGCCACGAGCTGCCCGGGGTTCGGGTGCTGGGAGAGGTCGTCGAGGGTCAGCCGCGAGGGGATCTCCTTGACGATGGCCTTGACCGTGCGCGTCGTGTGCTTGATCAGCACCCGGGCGCCCACGGCCAACGGCTGGTCGGCCACGTGGCAGACGGTGGCGACCACGTCCTGCGTGCCGGCCGGCGCGCTCGCCGTCGGCGCGATCAGGTCGCCGCGCGAGATGTCGATGTCGTCCTTCAGGCGCAGCGTCACCGACTGCGGCGCCCAGGCGATGTCCACGGACCGGCCCAGGGCGTCGATGCCCTCGATGACCGAGGTGCGGCCCGACGGCAGGACGGTGACGGCCTCGCCGACGCGCAGGACGCCGGAGGCGATCTGGCCCGCGTAGCCGCGGTAGTCGGGGTGCTCCGCCGACTGCGGGCGGATCACGTACTGGACGGGGAAGCGGGCCGGGCAGGCCGTCAGGTCGTGGCTGACCGGGACGGTCTCCAGGTGCTCCAGGACGGTCGGGCCGCCGTACCAGTCCATGTTCGCGGAGGGCTCGACCACGTTGTCCCCGGCCAGGGCCGAGATCGGGATGGCCGTGATCTCGGGGACGCCGAGGTCGGAGGCGTACGCGGTGAACTCCTCCGCGATCTTCGCGAAGACCTTCTCCTCGTAGCCGACGAGGTCCATCTTGTTCACGGCGAGGACCACGTGCGGGACGCGCAGCAGGGCGGCGACGGCGGCGTGCCGGCGGGTCTGCTCGATGACGCCGTTGCGGGCGTCGACGAGGACCACGGCCAGGTCGGCGGTGGAGGCGCCGGTGACCATGTTGCGGGTGTACTGCACGTGCCCGGGGGTGTCGGCGAGGATGAACCGGCGCCGGGCGGTGGCGAAGTAGCGGTAGGCCACGTCGATGGTGATGCCCTGCTCGCGCTCGGCGCGCAGGCCGTCCGTGAGGAGGGCCAGGTCCGGGGCCTCCTGGCCGCGCTGGGCGGAGACGGCCTCGACGGCCTCCATCTGGTCGCTCAGCACCGACTTGGAGTCGTGCAGCAGCCGGCCCACCAGGGTGGACTTGCCGTCGTCGACGGAACCGGCGGTCGCGAACCGCAGCAGGGTGGTCGCCGACAGGTCGGCGAACTGCTCGGTGGGGGTGGTGGTCATGGTTAGAAGTACCCTTCGCGCTTGCGGTCTTCCATCGCGGCCTCGGACATCTTGTCGTCGGCGCGGGTCGCGCCCCGCTCGGTGAGGCGGGAGACGGCGATCTCGGCGATCACGGCGTCCAGCGTGGTGGCGTCGGAGTCGACGGCACCGGTGCAGGACATGTCGCCGACGGTGCGGTAGCGGATCAGGCGGGTCTCGGGGGTCTCGCCCTCCTTGGCACCGCCCCACTCGCCGGCCGTCAGCCACATGCCGTTGCGCAGGAACACCTCGCGCTCGTGGGCGAAGTAGATCTCCGGCAGCTCGATGCCCTCGCGGGCGATGTACTGCCACACGTCCAGCTCGGTCCAGTTGGACAGGGGGAAGACGCGCACGTGCTCGCCGGGGGCGTGCCGGCCGTTGTAGAGCTGCCACAGCTCGGGACGCTGGCGGCGCGGGTCCCACTGGGAGAACTCGTCGCGCAGGGAGAAGACGCGCTCCTTGGCGCGGGCCTTCTCCTCGTCGCGCCGGCCGCCGCCGAAGACCGCGTCGAAGCGCAGCGACTGGATGGCCTCGGTGAGCGGGACCGTCTGGAGCGGGTTGCGGGTGCCGTCGGGGCGCTCGCGCAGCTTGCCGGCGTCGATGTACTCCTGGACGGAGGCCACGTGCAGGCGCAGCCCGTGCCGGGCGACGGTGCGGTCGCGGTATTCCAGGACCTCGGGGAAGTTGTGCCCGGTGTCCACGTGCAGCAGGGCGAAGGGGACCGGCGCCGGGGCGAAGGCCTTCAGCGCCAGGTGCAGCATGACGATCGAGTCCTTGCCGCCGGAGAAGAGGATCACCGGCTTCTCGAACTCGCCCGCCACCTCGCGGAAGATGTGCACCGCCTCGGATTCGAGGGCGTCCAGGTGGGACAGCGCGTAGGGCGCGTCGGCGTCGGACTCGGTGTGCAGGTGCGCGGCGGTGGTCATGCCAGACCCCTCTCGGTGAGCAGTGCGTGCAGGGCGTCGGCCGACTCCCGCACGGTCTGCGTGTGCGACTCGATGCGCAGGTCCGGGGAGACCGGAACCTCGTACGGGTCGTCGACCCCGGTCAGACCGGAGATCTCGCCCGCCGCCTGCTTGGCGTACAGGCCCTTCACGTCACGCTCGGAGCAGACCTCGACCGGGGTGGCCACGTGGACCTCCAGGTACGCGGTGTTCTCGGCGGCGTGCCGCTTGCGCACGGCCTCCCGGCTGTCGGCGAACGGCGCGATGACCGGGACGAGGGCCTTGACGCCGTTGCTCGCGAGGAGCTCGGCGACGAAACCGATGCGCTGGACGTTGGTGTGCCGGTCCTCGCGGCCGAAGCCGAGGCCCGCCGAGAGGAACTCGCGGATCTCGTCCCCGTCGAGGACCTCCACCCGGTGCCCCTCGCCGCGCAGCCGCTCGGCGAGGGCGTACGCGATGGTGGTCTTGCCCGCGCTCGGCAGCCCGGTCAGCCACACGGTGGCGCCCTGGTCGCTCACGCTCATCTGCTCTGTCTCCGTAGGTCGATTCATCAGCCGTGCAGTCCGCACTCGGTCTTGCCGCGCCCGGCCCACCGGCCGGCCCGCGCGTCCTCGCCCTCCGCCACGCGGCGGGTGCAGGGGGCGCATCCGACGGAGGCGTAGCCGTCCATCAGCAGCGGGTTGGTGAGCACGCCGTGCTCGGCGACGTACGCGTCCACGTCGTCCTGCGTCCAGCGGGCGATCGGGGAGACCTTCACCTTGCGGCGCTTCTCGTCCCAGCCGACGACCGGGGTGTTCGCCCGGGTGGGGGACTCGTCGCGGCGCAGGCCCGTCGCCCACGCCCGGTACGCGGTCAGGCCCTCTTCCAGGGGCTTGACCTTGCGCAGGGCGCAGCACAGGTCGGGGTCGCGGTCGTGCAGCTTCGGGCCGTACTCGGCGTCCTGCTCGGCGACCGTCTGTCGCGGGGTCAGGGTGATGACGTTGACGTCCATCACCGCGTCCACCGCGTCCCGGGTGCCGATGGTCTCCTCGAAGTGGTAGCCGGTGTCCAGGAACACCACGTCCACGCCGGGGAAGGCGCGGGAGGCGAGGTGGGCCACCACCGCGTCCTCCATGGAGGAGGTGACGCAGAACTGCGGGCCGAAGGTCTTCGCCGCCCAGGTGAGGATGTCCAGGGCGGAGGCGTCCTCCAGGTCACGGCCCGCCTGCTCGGCCAGTTCCCTGAGGGAGGCGCCGTTTTCGAGACGCACGTCCTGATCGGTGGTCATATCTCTTCCCCTCCAGCGGTGTCGGACCGGACACCCCGGGCCAGCAGCCCGAGGTACTTGAGCTGGAAGGCTCGGTTGCAGGCCCTGCATTCCCAGGCGCCGTGGCCGGTTTCGTTCGGAAACAGGTCCTCGTCGCCGCAGTACGGGCAGTGGAACGGTGCGGCGCGCTCGCTCACGACAGGCTCTTGTCGTCGGCGCGCGCGACCCAGGTCGCGAAGCGTTCGCCCTCTTCACGCTGCTCCTCGAAGCGCGTGACGACCCGCTCGACGTAGTCGGGCAGTCCGGCCGAGGTGACCTTCAGGCCGCGGACCTTGCGGCCGAAACCGGCCTCCAGGCCGAGCGCGCCGCCCAGGTGGACCTGGTAGCCCTCCACCTGCTCGCCGTTCTCGTCCAGGACCAGCTGGCCCTTGAGACCGATGTCCGCGACCTGGATACGGGCGCAGGCGTTCGGGCAGCCGTTGATGTTGATGGTGATCGGCTCGGCGAAGTCCGGCAGGCGGCGCTCCAGCTCGTCGATCAGCGAGGCGCCGCGCGCCTTGGTCTCGACGATGGCCAGCTTGCAGAACTCGATGCCGGTGCAGGCCATCGTGCCGCGGCGGAACGGGGACGGCTTGACCCGCAGGTCCAGCGCCTCCAGGGCCTCGACGACGGAGTCGACGCGGTCGGCCTCGATGTCGAGCACGATCATCTTCTGCTCGGCGGTGGTGCGCAGTCGGCCGGAGCCGTGCCGCGCGGCCACGTCGGCGATCTTGACGAGGGTGGCGCCGTCCACGCGGCCGACGCGGGGCGCGAAGCCGACGTAGAAGCGGCCGTCCTGCTGCGGGTGGACGCCGACGTGGTCGCGCCACTGTCCGCTGGGCTGCTCCGGCGCGGGGCCGTCGGTCAGCGGGCGCTTCAGGTACTCGTCCTCCAGGACCTGGCGGAACTTGGCCGGGCCCCAGTCGGCGACGAGGAACTTCAGGCGGGCGCGGTTGCGCAGGCGCCGGTAGCCGTAGTCGCGGAAGATCGAGATGACGCCCTCGTAGACGTCGGGCACCTCGTCGAGCGAGACCCAGGTGCCCAGGCGCACGCCCAGCTTGGGGTTGGTGGAGAGGCCGCCGCCGACCCAGACGTCGAAGCCGGGGCCGTGCTCGGGGTGGTTCACGCCGACGAAGGCGATGTCGTTGATCTCGTGCGCCACGTCGAGCAGCGGCGAGCCGGAGATCGCGGACTTGAACTTGCGGGGCAGGTTGGAGAAGTCCTTGTTGCCGACGATGCGGCGGTAGATCTCGTCGATGGCGGGGGTGCCGTCGATGATCTCGTCCTGGGCGATGCCGGCGACGGGCGAGCCGAGGATGACGCGGGGGGTGTCACCGCAGGCCTCGGTCGTGGACAGCCCGACGGCCTCCAGGCGGCGCCAGATCTCGGGGACGTCCTCGATCCGGATCCAGTGGTACTGCACGTTCTGGCGGTCGGTGAGGTCGGCGGTGCCGCGCGCGAACTCCTCGGAGATCTCGCCGATGACGCGCAGCTGCTCGGTGGTCAGCCGGCCGCCGTCGATGCGGACGCGCAGCATGAAGTACTTGTCGTCCAGCTCCTCCGGCTCCAGGATCGCGGTCTTGCCGCCGTCGATCCCGGGCTTGCGCTGGGTGTACAGGCCCCACCAGCGCATGCGGCCGCGCAGGTCGTTGGGGTCGATCGAGTCGAAGCCGGTCTTGGAGTAGATCGTCTCGATGCGTGTCCGCACGTTGAGACCGTCGTCGTCCTTCTTGAACTGCTCGTTGCCGTTGAGGGGCGTGTGGTGTCCGACGGCCCACTGACCCTCGCCGCGGTGACGGCCGGTCTTGCGGCGCGCTGCGGCTGCGGGGGCGGCTGCGGGCGTTTCAGGGGTGGCGGCCATGGCGGGTACGTCCTTCTTCAGCGGCTCTAAGCAGGGGGCAGGGGGCGGCGGCGTGCCCCCGATAACACTGGCGCCTCTGAGCAGGGTGCGGCCGAATGTCACCCTTTGACCGGGTTTGCCGGCGTGTCAGGGCGTGTTCGGCCTTGAGGGGGCTTGCGAGGGTTCGACGCGTCCGCTGCGGCGGGGACGGCGGCGACGTGCGGCGGTGGCTGGTTCCGTCAGCGTGCCGGACAGATGGCGCTGGATACGCGGCCGAGGTCGACGTGACGTCGACTCACCAAGGCGATTCCGGCTCCATTCATGGCGGAAGCGTGGCATGGGCCGATTGGAGGAGTCCACTACTGTCCACTATTCGGACTAAGTCGTCTCGAATCTCGGGATCGCGTGATCGGAGTCACGTGTGGGGCCGCCTGGAGGGGACCCCTCCGCTTCTGGCCGGTTCTCTACGCTACCCCGTCGCCCCGGCCGGATACGGCCCCCGGAAGCGTCGGGAGCGGGGGTGCGGGGCGGGGTGCGGGCGGGGGTGCGGGGCCGGGTCGGCCGCGTCCGCGGATCGGGCGGGCCGGGTGGTCGCGGGCCTGCCGGGGTCGCCGTCGTCCCTCCGCCCCCGCGGCCCGCCCCCGCAGGGAGACGTGTGTCCACCATGCGGACGCCGGGGGCGGAGGGGGCGGAGGGGGCGAGGGCGAGGGAGGTTGCGGAGGGGGTGGGCGTGTCGGGCGTGCCGGGCGGGGCCAGGGTCAGGCGCCGGGCCAGGGGCCCGGGGTCGGCGTCGGCACCTTCTCCTCGGTCTCCGTCCGGAAGACCCGGAAGCCGCGCCGCCGGTAGTTGTCCATCGCCGTCGGGCCGTCCTCGCTGCACGTGTGGACCCACACCCGGCGCGTCGGCTCGCGGTCCGGCCAGCGGGAGGCCAGGTCCCACGCGCGGGCCGTGCCGAACGTCAGCAGGTGCCCGCCGATGCGGCGCCCCCGGAAGTCCGGCAGCAGCCCGAAGTACATGATCTCCACCACGCCGTCGGCCTGCGGATCGAGTTCGATGTAGCCGGCCGGCGTCCCCCGGTCGTACGCGACCCAGGTCTCCACTCCCGGCCGGGCCAGGTACTCCACCCACTGCGCCCGGGTCAGCGACAGCCGGTCCGTCCAGTGGATGTCCCCGCCCACCGAGGCGTACAGGAACCGGCTGAACTCCGGCGAGGGCACTTCCGCCCGCTCGATGCGGACCTCCGGGCCCGGGACGGTCGCCGCGACCAGGTCCTCGGGGGAGTTCATCTCCAGGGACCACGTGGTGAGAGTGATGGTGCTCATGCCGTTCAGGGAATCACGCCCTGTCCCGAACGGCCCAGGCGGGCCCGGACCACCGCCGGGGCCGTGGAGTGCGGCAGCAGCCGTGCGGGGTCGCGCGGGCGGATCAGCTCCACCTCCACGTCCTCCGCGAAGCGGTACGGCCGGTGGGTCAGGACCCCCGCCAGGTGCCGGCGTACGCGCGACAGCTCCGCGCGCACCGTCACCGTCCGGGTCGGGTCGCCGAACAGCTCCGCCGCGAGCTCGGCGGCCGAACGCCCGCGCGGGGACTCCGCCAGCAGGAACAGCAGCTCCGCGTGGCGCGGGCTCAGCTCCTGCGACCAGCTGCCGGCGGCCCCGTACACCGTCGCCGACCAGGATCTGGGCCGGCTGAGGTCCAGGACCACGCGGCTGACCGCCGGCGCGGCGGCGGGCGACTCCTCCAGCCGCAGCAGCCACCCGCCGGGCAGCGGCTCCGCCACGCAGTCGCCCAGCTGCGGGATCCACAGCCGGCCCGGCGCGAGCCCCTTCGGCAGCGGGATCCGGTCGGAGGGGGCCAGCCCCGTCACGGCCGCCGTCCAGCCGTGCGGGTCCACCGCCACGGCCCGCCCGGGCAGCCGTGCCAGCAGCGGCGCCGCCACCGCCCGCAGCCGCTCCAGCGACTCCAGGTGCCGCAGCCGCAGCTCCCGCTCGGCCAGCCGGGCCACGGAGGTCACCCAGGCCAGGGTCGCCGGGTGCATGGTGGCCAGCGGCCCGCTGACGTCGACCACGCCGAGCAGCTGCCCGTCACGGGGGTCGCGTACGGGGGCGCCCGCACAGGTCCAGTCGTGGTGGCTGGAGACGAAGTGCTCCGCCGAGAACACCTGCACCGGCCGCCGGGCCACCAGGGCCGTCCCCACCCCGTTGGTGCCCACCACGGCCTCGTCCCAGTCGGCCCCCACCGCGAAACCCAGCCGGTCCGCCTTGCGCAGGATCGCGGCGTGCCCCTCCCGCCACAGCAGCCGCCCGTCGGCGTCGGCGACGACCATGATGTGCAGGGCCTCGTCCAGCGCGGGCAGCAGCCCCTCGCGCAGCACCGGGAGGATCTCCCGCAGCGGCGACACCTGCCGGCGCTCCTCGGTCTCGGAGGCCGACAGCAGGCGCGAGCGGGCGTCGCGGTCCGGGTGGACCCCGCCGGCCAGCATCCGCCGCCAGGACTCGGCGATCTCCGGCCGCGGCGTCGCCGGGGGGCGATCCCCGGCCAGTGCGGCCGCCCGCACCCCCTTGAGCAGACGCGCCGCCTCCCGCGCGTCCATGGCCGTGATGCGCGCCACGTCGACCGCGTTGCCTGCGGTGTTGGCCACCGGAACCTCCCCGTGCTGAACAGGACGTACTGCGGAAGCCGCCGGGCCGCCCCGTACCCGCCCGTACCCGGGGCATGTGCGGGTGGCACCCGCCGTCGGCGGTCCTCCGAGCCGAGCCGAAGGTCTGAAGGGTTGCAACGGTATGCAACTCTCGCCAACCTCCGGTCGCCCGACCGAAACTATCGGCACGCCGCAGAGCGGCGTGACAGCTCCTTCCTCGGGGCTTCTCGGATCAGGGGTGGTGCCGAGTCGGCGCGGCGCCACCCCCGATCTGTCCTCACCGGGCCCGGATCCCGGTGCTGAGTGGTTTGGGGACCACGACGGGGAGAGGACCGCGGCGGTTTGGGGACCGCCACGCTCCATCGGACCCGATCAGCCCGAGATCCGTGCCCGTGACACCACCGCGCGCAGGTCGAGACCGTGCGGCAGGGTACCGAAGGCCGCGCCCCAGTCCCCGCCGAGCCGGGAGGCGCAGAACGCGTCCGCCACCTCCGGCGGCGCCCACCTCACCAGCAGCGAGCCCTGCAACACCAGGGCCATCCGCTCCACCACCCGACGGGCCCGCGCCTCGATGCCCTCCAGGTCGGCCAGCTCCGTCAGCAGGTTCTTGATCGCCGCGTCCAGACGGTGATCGGCGCCCCGCGCCAGGCCCACCTCCGTCAGGAACGCGTTCAGGGCCATGGGCTCCCGTTGCAGGGCGCGCAGCACGTCCAGGGCCTGGACGTTGCCGGAGCCCTCCCAGATCGAGTTGAGCGGGGACTCGCGCAGCAGCCGGGGCAGCCCCGACTCCTCGACGTAGCCGTTGCCGCCCAGGCACTCCAGGGCCTCCGCCACCATCGGCGTACACCGCTTGGTCACCCAGTACTTCGCGGCGGGCACCGCGAGGCGCAGGAAGGCCCGCTCCTGGTCCGTACCGGCGTCGTAGGCGGCCGCGAGGCGCAGGGTGAGGACGGTCGCCGCCTCCGACTCCAGGGCGAGGTCGGCGAGGACGTTGCGCATCAACGGCTGCTCGATGAGCGGCGCTCCGAAAGCGGAGCGGTGCTCCGCGTGGTGGACGGCCTGCGTCAGCGCCTGCCGCATCAGCGAGGCGGAACCGATCACGCAGTCCAGCCGGGTCGCCGCGACCATCTCGATGATGGTCCGCACCCCCCGGCCCTCCTCGCCCACCCGCCGCGCCCAGGTCCCGTCGAACTCGACCTCGCTCGACGCGTTCGACCGGTTGCCCAGCTTGTCCTTGAGCCGCTGGATCGCGAACGCGTTGCGCGAACCGTCCGGCAGCACCCGCGGCACCAGGAAGCACGTCAGGCGGTCCTGCCCGGCGGCGGAGGCCTGGGCCAGGACCAGGAAACCGTCCGACATCGGAGCCGAACAGAACCACTTGTGCCCCGTCAGCAGGTACTCCCCGGGAGCGTCCAGGGCCACCGCCCGGGTGGTGTTCGCCCGGACGTCGCTGCCGCCCTGCTTCTCGGTCATCCCCATCCCGAACAACGCCCCGGCCTTCCGGTCGGCCGGCAGCAGCCCCTCCTCGTACACGTGCGAGGTCAGCCGCGGCTCCCACACCGCCGCCAGCTCGGGGTCCGCCCGCAGCGCCGGGACGGCCGCGTGCGTCATCGAGACCGGGCACCCGTGCCCCGCCTCGGCCTGAGACCACAGGAAGAAGCCGGCCGCCCGCCGCAGGTGCCCCGCGGGGCGCCCCCAGGCGTCCGTCAGCCCGGCCGTCACGGCGTGCCCCAGCAGCCGGTGCCAGGCCGGGTGGAACTCCACCTCGTCGATCCGGTTCCCGTAACGGTCGTGCGTACGGAGTTTCGGCGGGTTCTCGTTCGCCAGCCGACCCCATTCCTGGGCCTGGGACGAGCCCGCCGCCCGACCCAGCGCGGTCAGCTCCTCCCTTGCCTCGTCACGGAGTTCGGGGGCCGCGTCGGCCAGGTGCCGTTCGACGCCCTCGGTGAGGGCCCGGTCGCCGAGGTAGACCTCGTGGCCCACCAGGGGCGGGACCTGATTGCTGACTGTGTGGGTGGTGGCTGCCATGCCGATACCGTAAGGACGTGCAGCCAGCAAAAGAAACACCCGAGCGGATCCCAGGACGGCTCCATCGGGCCCGCGCCCTCTATCGCAACGTCTCCAAGCGGAAGATGGCCTGGCTGCTGCTCAAAGACACCGTCAACTCCTGCATCGAGTACCGCATCCTCGGGCTGGCGGCCGAGGCGGCCTTCTTCACCCTGCTCTCCCTGCCCCCGCTCTTCCTCGGCCTGCTCGGCCTCCTCGGCTACGTGGACGGCTGGACCGACACCCAGTCGGTCGCCAGCATCGAGGAGAACATCCTGCGCGCGGTGGGCACCATCCTGTCCGACCGGGGCGTCAACGACATCGCCAAACCGATGCTCGACGACGTCACCAGCCGCGGCAGACCCGACCTGATCTCCCTCGGCTTCGCCTTCGCACTGTGGTCGGGCTCCCGGGCCGTCAACGTCTTCATCGACACCATCACCGTCATGTACGGCCTCGACGGCCAGCGGGGCATCGTCAAGACCCGGCTGCTCGCCTTCCTGCTGTACGTGATCGCCCTGGTCATCGGCGCGGTGGTGCTGCCGCTGATGGTCGCCGGACCGGACGTGGTCGTCCGGCTCGTCCCGTGGAGCACCGAGGTGATCGCGGTGCTGTACTGGCCGACCGTCACCCTGCTCTCCATCGCCTTCCTGACCACGCTCTACCACGTCTCCGTACCGGTTCGTTCGCCGTGGATCGAGGACGTCCCGGGCGCGCTGGTGGCGCTGGCGATGTGGGTGCTGGGCTCGTTCCTGCTGCGGATCTACCTGACCAACACGGTGGAGGGGCCGACGATCTACGGCTCGCTGGCCGCGCCCGTGGCGATCCTGCTGTGGATCGGCATCTCGGCCTTCGCGGTGCTCGTCGGCGCCGCCGTCAACGCCGCCATCGACCGGGTGTGGCCCTCGGTGGCCACGGCCGCGGCGCGCGAGGCGAACGAACGGGTCCGCGAGGCGGAGGCCGCCCAGCTGGTGGCGCGGGCCGCCGCCTGGCGGGCACTGGCCGAGGGGGAGTCGGAGGACGACGAGGACGCGGGGATGCCGTCGGAGTTCCCCGAGCGCTGGTCGAACTTCCTGCCGCCGGACGACTACACCTCCCGGCTGCGCAAGCACTGACACCGGCGACACCGGCCCCCGCTCGCCCGCCCCTCACGGACGCCCGCCCCCCCGGGGGCGGGCGTCCGGTCGTTTCCGGGGCGCCGGATCGGGGCGGGCGCGAACCCGGGCGGAAGGGCCCGCGGCAGGCCTGCGGAACGCCTGCGGAAAAAGGATTGGCGCCGGGGCGAAGGGCCTTGTTACGGTGAACCCGTTCCCGCCGATCGGTGGGTGACCACAGACCGTTGTACGACCCGGAGGTGAGTTCATTGATGACTGCTGTCGAGCAGGGTGCCGTTCGCACTCAGAAGCCCATCAATGTCACCCCCGTGGTCTCCGGCTGACCTCACACCTTCTTCGCGCGCCGAGGCGCGCGCTGCCGGGGCCACCCTGTGAAGGGTTCCCCTTGACTCTCTCTTCCTTCCCCTCGTCCTCCTCTTCCTCCTCCGCTTCCCGCTCCGTCCTCGCCCCCTACGGCTGGGACGACGCGTGGGCCGTCGAGTTCGAGCCGTACGCCGACCGGGGACTCCTCCCGGGCCGGGTCGTGCGCGTGGACCGGGGCCAGTGCGACGTCATGACCGAGGACGGCATCGTCCGCGCCGACACCGCCTTCGTCACCCCGCACGACCCGCTGCGCGTCATCTGCACCGGCGACTGGGCCGCCGTCGAGGCGAGCGGCAACCCCCGGTACGTCAAGGCGTACCTGCCGCGCCGGACCGCCTTCGTGCGCTCCACCTCCTCGCAGCGCTCCGAGGGCCAGATCCTCGCCGCCAACGTCGACCACGCGGTGATCGCCGTCTCCCTCGCCGCCGAACTCGACCTCGGTCGGATCGAGCGCTTCCTCGCCCTCGCGTGGGAGTCGGGGGCGCAGCCGATCGTCGTCCTCACCAAGGCCGACCTCGTACCGGACCCGACCGCGCTGGCCTACCTCGTCCAGGACGTGGAGACCACGGCCCCGGGCGTGCAGGTGCTGACCGTCTCCTCCCACACCGGGGAGGGCACGGACGTCCTGGCGGCGATCGTCGCCGACGGCACGAGCGTGCTGCTCGGCGTCTCCGGCGCCGGAAAGTCCACCCTGGCGAACGCGCTGCTCGGCGCGGACGTCATGGAGGTCCAGGAGATCCGTGACGTCGACGGAAAGGGCCGTCACACCACGACCACCCGCAACCTGCTGGCCCTGCCCGGGGGCGGTGTCCTCATCGACACCCCGGGGCTGCGCGGGGTCGGCCTGTTCGACGCCGAGGCGGGCGTCGGACAGGTCTTCTCGGAGATCGAGGAGTACGCCGCCCGGTGCCGCTTCCACGACTGCGCGCACGTCGCGGAGCCGGGCTGCGCGGTGCTGGAGGCGCTGGACTCGGGGGCGCTGCCCGAGCGACGGCTGGAGAGCTACCGCAAGCTGCTGCGGGAGAACCAGCGGATCGTCGCGAAGACGGACGCCCGACTGCGGTCGGAGATCCGCCGGGACTGGCGCCTGAAGTCCGCGGAGGGCCGCGCCAACTACGCCGCGAAGCGCAACGGCAGGGCCTGACCCGCAGGAGCCGGGTCGGCCCGCCGGCCGACCCGGCCACGGCCCGCCGGGCCCGGCCGGCGGGCCCCTCGGACCCGGCGGCCGGCGCCGCCCGGGCCCGTCGGGCCGTCGGAGGGGTCAGGAACCCGCGAGGACCGCGCCCAGCCAGGCGGCCGCCACCATCAGGCACGCGAACAGCTCCACCAGCACGCTCGTCCCCACCGCCCGCATCACCGTCCGCACCGAGGCCCACGCCTCGCCGTGCGTGCCCAGCCGGCGGCGTTCGCACAGGTAGACGCCGCCCACGAAACCCGGCACCGCGCCCACCACCGGCAGCGCCACGAAGCCCACGAGCGCGCCCGCGCCCGCGTACACCGCCATCCGACGGCTCACGCCCACCCCGCGCAGCCGGCGCGGCGGGAGCTGCCACTTCACCACCTGCACCACCAGCAGCAACACCGTCGTGGCGACGAGCAGCGCCCACGCGGGCGTCGACCGTTCGCCCATCGCCCACCACAGCACGCCCGCCCACACCAGCCAGGTTCCCGGCACCCCCGGGACCAGCACCCCGAGCACCCCGAGCAGCAGCACCAGCCCCACCAGGAGCAGCTGAGGCAGATCCATCTGCCCAGCGTGACCGACCGGGGACTATCGGGCCACCCAGCCCCGCCGGTACGCCTGCCAGCCGAGCTGGAGCCGCGTGGTGACCCCGGACAGCTCCATCAGCCCCTTCACCCGCCGCTGTACCGTGCGCAGCCCCAGCTCCAGGTGCTTGGCCACGCTCGCGTCCGTCATCCCCGCCAGCAGCAGCGAGAGGATCTCCAGGTCCACCTCGTCCGGGCCGCCGGCGCCCTCCTCGGCGCAGCCCGTCGACCCGAGCCGCAGCGGCAGCGCCTCCCGCCACGCCGCCTCGAACAGCCCCCGCAACGCCTCCAACAGCCCCGACGCGTGCACGACCAGCGCGGCCGGCTCCGCCCCGCGCGGGGTGAGGTGGACCATCGCCGGCGAGCGGTCGGCGATCACCAGCTTCGTCGGCACCCGGTCCGTCACCCGGATCCGCTCACCGCGCGCCAGGGCGGCCCCGGCCTCCCGGATGCCCCCGGACAGGGCGAGCGCCTCCCGTTCGAGCACGACCCGGTGGGAGACGCCCCGTACGAGGGCCCGTTCCTCGGCTCCGCCGTCGGGGCCCGGCCCCGCCTCCGGCCGGCCGGTCACCAGCGCGCACACCTCCTGCGTCGCGCCCAGCCGGAGCTGGTGGAAACGGTGCGCCACCGCGCTCGCCCCGGTCACCACCTCCACCAAATCGTGCACGGCCGGCTCGCTCGCCTCCGCCCGGTACGCCTCCGCCAGCAGCACCGCCGCCAGCTCCGCACGCTCCAACTCGTGCCGCTGCCGCGTCAGCAGGGCGCCCAGCGCCACCCCCGGCGGCGCGGCCACCCAGCGGCCCGGGCGGGCCGAGGACTGCGCGGCCAGGCCGTGGCGTTCCAGGTGCCGCAGGGCCCGTTCGGTCTGCGGCACCGGCAGCGTCAGCCGGTGCGCCAGGTCCGGCACCTCCGCCGCGCCCAGTGCCACCAGCGCGCGGTAAGCCGACTCCTGGCCCTCGTCCAGGCCTATCGCCCCCAGCAACCCGTCCACCCCCATCTCGTGCCGATCCCGGCGGGAAGCGGCCACGGCGCGATCCCGCCTCGGACATCATCGCCGCACCCACCGCCGATCCGCCAAGGTGACGGCCGCCGCGGTACCGACATCCGCCGGTCGCGAGGCGTCCGCGCGGCAACTTCGCCGTGCCGCAACGCGGTTGGCCGGAATTCGCCCGGGGAGGGCGATGTGTCCGCCCTCGTCTACTGCGCCGGGGCCGCCGTACGGTCGCCCGGACGGTCGTGCGGACGTACGAAGTCCGCTGCTCCGTACGGGACATGGGGAGGGCGGCCGGCGGGCGGCGGCCGGGTCGACCCATTTCGCGCGTTCGGGGTTTTCCGCCGCCCGGGGAGGCCGACAATGAGGGCATGAGTCAGCGGGGCGCGCAGGACTGGTGGCAGAAGCTCTACGAGGATCCGGACGCGGCACCCGAGCCCGATCCGGCGGACACGCTGGACCACCGGTTCCGTTCGGCGTCCGGGCTGGTGACGCAGGCGGGACCGGGCCCGGACGGGCCGGGGGAGTCCGTCGGACAGGCCGGGGCGCCGCCGCCTCCGCAGACCGCGGCGGGCCCCACCACGACCCCGACCGCGCCCCCACCCCCGCCCGCCGAGCCGGTGCTTCCGGCACCCCGCGCGGGCGACGCGGCGCCCGGGGCGCCGGCGCGCCGGGCGACCCCTCCCGAGCCCCCGGCGCGCTCGGCGGCCCCCGAGCCCCTCCCACCCCCGGCGCCTCCCGAGGCTCCCGCGCCCCTGGCGCCCCCCGCGCCGACGGCGCCGCCCGCACCCCCTTCACCCGTCCCCCCGATGGCAGGACGCCCGGGCCCGCTTCCCGCGTCGGCCCCCGCAGGTTCCGCACCCGCGGCGCCTCCCGCCCCGCCTCCCGCGTCCACGCCGACGCCCGCCGCGCCGGCCCCCGTACCGCCCGGGCCCGCCGCCGCCCCCGCACCGCCTCCCCACCCGTCCGCGCCCCCTTCGCCGCCGCTGCCCGCGCAGCGCGGCGCCGGTTCCGGCCCGGAGCCGGCCCCGCCGCCACCCGCGTGGCGGGACCCGCGCCTGTCGGGGGCGACCGGGTACGCGCGGGGCGACGTGACGGTGCCCCCGGCGCCGGCCGCCGACCCGGCCGACGCCCCGGACACCGACCCGCCCGGGCCCGCCGCCGACCCGCCCGCGTGGCGGTGGGGCGTACCCGCGGCGCCGGCCGGGACGCCCGCGCGGGCCGCGGAGCCTGAGCCCGTACCGCCGCCGGCGCCGCGTCCCCCGTCCCGCCCGGCCCCGCCGCCGGCCCCATCGTCGCCCCCGCCCCCGCCCTTCGAGACGGTCGACCGTCCCGAGCCCGCCTTCCTCGGCGACCGGGCCCCCACCTACGCCGCCGAACCGGGAGCGCTGCCCGCGGCCGACCCCGCCGCGCTCGACTTCCTGACCCCCGACACCGTGCTGGAGGGGGCCCGCTACGGCACCTACACCCTGCGCGCCGCCTCCCTGCGCGGGGACTCCGCCCGCTACCGGGGCGAAGCCCGTCGGGACTTCCTGCTCACGGCCCGCTTCGGCAGCGGTGACGACGGCCTGGTCCTGGTCGTCCTGGCCGGCGGGGACCGGGCCGCCCCCGGCGCCCGGGAGGCCGCCGCCGAACTGGGTCGATCCGTCGCGGCGGCCGTCGGGCGCAGCCGCGAGCGGCTCACCGACGACGTACGGGCCGGGCGGCGCGAGGCCCTGCTGTCGGGGCTCCAGCGGCTCACCGACCGGGGTTACGGTCGGCTGCGGGCCCACGCGGCCGAACTGGGACTGGCCGAGGAGGCCTACACGGCGGGGCTGCGCGGGGTCCTGCTGCCCCTGGACCCCCGCTGTCCCAACCGGGTGTGCTTCGGCGCGGGCGCGGGCGGGGTCTTCCGGCTCCGGGACGGCCGCTGGCAGGACCTCGAACCGCCCGGCCCGGTCACCCACACCGAGGGCGGCGCGGGCTTCCGCTTCCGCGCGGCCGTGGCCCGCCCCGGCGACACCCTCCTGCTGTGCTCCGGCGGTCTCGCCGACCCGATGCGCGAGGAGGGACTGCTCCCCGCCGAGCTGGCCGACCGCTGGTCCCAGGGCGACCCGCCGGGCCTGGCGGCCTTCCTCGCGGACACCCAGCTCCGCCTCAAGGGCTACGCCGACGACCGGACGGCGGCCGCGATCTGGGAGGCGTGACCGGGCGGACGGCGCCGAGCCGAACGCGGCGGAGCGGATCCTCGACGCACTCGGCGACCCCGTCCGCTCCACGGCGTACCGGAGCCCCCACGGCATGCCGGAACGCCCCGCGGCGCGTGGCCGCGGGGCGCTCCGTCAGGTTCAGTCGACCATCTGCCCGTCGCCCGAACCGCCCTTACAGGTGTTGGTCGCCCAGTCGACCGTTCCGCCGCCCTTCTCGCACTCACCCGGGGTGAGGCTTTCGGTGACGGCGGCGGTGACGGTGGTGGCGGTCGCGGCGTGGGCGGTGGCGGCGCCGGTGAGGCCGAGTCCGGCGAGGGCTGCCGTGGCGATGACGGCGGCGGATATTCGTCGAATGCGCATGTGGTTTCCCCTTTCACGGAGGGCTCGGTCAGTGCACTCATCAGCCTGATCTTCACCCATGTGGGTGGCGCGTTGGATTGCTCCGTTCGGGTGAGTCCGCAGGGCCCCGCGGGGCCGGTGAAAGTCCGTCCCGCATGGGCGGGGCGGTCGTGGCGCGCTATCGTTCCCCGAACATCGGCGTCGCGGCGACGGCTCCTTCGTCACGGAGCACGTCCGTCAAGTGGTGTCGATGTCGGGCGATGGTGGATTCTCGGTGCCGATGGGAGATTTCCTCCCCCTCGTGCAGTACGGCCCGCCCGTCAAAGTGGTCGTTTTCAACGATTCCTCGCCCGTCGCGGCCGAGCGGGACCTGTCGATTTTCGGCCTCCCCTCCCGGGCGGCGACCCGCCGGAACCCCGACCGCGCCGCCGGCGGCCCCGCGACCGGTGCCCACGGGGTCCGCGTGGGGAGCCCCGGCAGCTCACAGGGGCCTTGAGGGAGGTCCTCCGGCACCGGGCGCCGGCCCGGGCGGGCTCGCCGGCCGCCCCCGCGCCCCTGTCGGTTCCACCGAAGGGCGGCGTCGGCGCGGTGACCGGATTCGCATGTTCGGCCGGGAAGATCGCGCTCGACGCGGGGGCGGGGCGGATCATCGGCACGGCTCGACATGGCTCGATCCGACCTGCGCGACGTGCAGCGACCCCGAGCCCGCAGGAGTGCGGAATTCCCCGGGGGGCATGCATTCCGTAGACCTGTTCGAGGAACGAGTGACGTGGGAGGGGCATCGCCGTGCGGGTGGGGGCGAATACCGGGAAGGTGTGGAAGCGGGGAGTGCCGGTGCCGAGGGAACCCTCGATCGAGGGCGGCGAGCCGGCCCCGATCGCGGCGGCGGTCGGGTCGGAGGTCAGACGCAGCGTCCGGCGCTCGGACCTGAAGGCGGTGGGAGAGGTCCGTCGGGAACTGCGGGAGCTGATGCGGCACCGGTGTCGGGCGGAGGCGGCCGACGTGGCCGAACTGCTCGTCACGGAGCTCGTCACCAACGCCCTCGTCCACACCGACCACGGCGCGGAGGTGTCCGCGAGCGTGCGGGCCGCCCGACTACGGGTCGAGGTCCGCGACTTCAACCCCCAGCGCGTCCGGCCCTTCGTACCGTCCGCCGACGACGGTACGCACGGCCGGGGCCTGCTGTTGGTGGAGGCGCTGGCCGACGCGTGGGGGGTCGATCCGCTCGCCCTCGGGCGCGGGAAGGTCGTGTGGTTCGAGCTCGACGCCGGCGGCCCGCACACATGACGGCGGGGGAGCCCCAGGGGCACCCCCGCCGTCCGTCGGTCGCCGCACCGCGGCTAGCCGAACTGCTGTTCCAGATCCTTCAGTTTGCGCTCCAGCGAGTCGAGTCGGGGGATCGTCTGGGTGTCGTCCTCGGCGGTGAGGTCCACCGTCCGGGGCCCGGGCGGATCGACGGGTTCAATTCCGTTCACGGCCTGGAGTGAGGGCCTTCGGCGTAGTGGCAGCTGCCCCGCTTCCGATATGGCCGGCTCCGCGCCGACCGGCGCGGAGCCCGACCCCGGGGCCAACCCGGGCACGTCGACCTGGCGGGCGCGGGCCCGCCCGAAGGCCCTGTTCTGCCGGCCCAGCGCCTTGATGTGCGCCCGGTCCAGGCGGTGTTGCTCCCGCCTGCGGTGCCGGTCCTGCTCCCGCTCCTTCTTGTCCTCGCGGACCTCGTCCACGGCCTCGTCCAGGGTCCGCACCCCCTCCAGCAGCATGAGCGACCACGCGCCGAAGGTCTCCCGGGGGGCCCGCAGCCAGCGGACCATCCGGATCTGCGGCAACGGCCGCGGGATCAGGCCCTGTTCGCGCAGCGCCGCCCGGCGGGTCTGCTTGAGGGCCCGGTCGAAGAGCACGGCCGCCGAGAGCGACATCCCGGCGAAGAACTGCGGGGCGCCGTCGTGACCGAGGCCCCGGGGCGCGTGCACCCAGTTGAACCAGGCGGCCGCGCCCGCGAACAGCCAGACCAGCAGGCGAGAGCCGAGCGCGGCGTCGCCGTGGCTGGCCTCCCGTACGGCGAGCACCGAGCAGAACATGGCCGCGCCGTCGAGACCGAAGGGGACCAGGTACTCCCAGCCCCCGGAGAGGTTCAGGTTCTGCCGGCCGAAGCCGACCAGCCCGTGGAAGGAGAGCGCGGCGGCGACCGCCGCGCAGCAGAACAGCAGGACGTACGAGGCGGTGCCGTAGACGGCCTCCTTGCGCCGTCGGCGCTCCTCGCTGCGTTCCCAGCTGTCGTCGGCCGCGGCCTTCTCGCCCTCCCGCCTGCCCCGGGCCAGCACCGCCACTGCCGCAAGTACGCCCAGGATCAGCAGGCTGCCGGGCAGCAGCCAGTCCAGCGATATGTCGGTCAGTCTCATGCGGTTGTCCCTTGCCTCGCGTATGCGGCTTTCCGGGCGCCATAGTGGCCCAGCAGGTCCGTGGTGCACGCGGGTTTCGGGGCAAGTGGACGCCTTCGGGGGGCGGGGCCCGTCGGATAGGGTGTTGTGGCTCGAACTACCGCTCGGTGGAGTCGAGTTGCGTTCGAATCCGGTTCACGCCTTTGGGTGGCTTCAGCCTGCGGCGGCCACCGCCGTCAGGCGGGCGACCCGCTCCTCGTCGCAGGTGCGTGGGCAGGTCGTGCAGGTGTCCTCCGGGCGGATCGTGTAGAAGAAGCAGCATCCGGCCCGGTCCCGGGTGACGTGTTCCGTCCCGTCCGGGGCCCGCAGGGTGCGGAAGTGCGCGCCGCCCGTGTACGGGGCGGTCGTGCCGGGCAGCAGCAGTTCCAGCTCGCGCAGGGCGCGCCGCTCCTCGCCGAGCAGCCCGCCGACGTACCAGAGCCCCTCGACGACCTCGTCGGTGGCCATGGACCACAGGGCGCGACGGCCGCGTCGCAGGCGCGGGCCGAAACCTTTCAGCAGCGGTTCGAGGTGACAGGACACCGCTGCCCGCACCTCTTCCCGCAACGCCTCCTCGTCGGCCACCACGACGGCGCCGGGCAGCCCCGCCGCCGGGTCGTCCGGCAGGCACGCGAACTCCTCCACGCGCACGGACAGCAGCCCCCGGGTCCGGTGGAAGGCCACGGCCTCCACCGGCAGCCGGGGCACCCTGCGCGAGAGGAACCACGGGAGCGTGAACAGCAGGCAGGCGGGCCAGGCGTAGCGGTGCAGGCCGAAGCCCGCCACCACGTCGGGCCTACCCCGGCGCCCGTAGTCCCGCAGGACCTGCGCCTCGTCCCAGGCGAGGAAGGCGTCGAGCGCCTCCCCGCCGGCCGCGAGCTCGTCCGCGCCGACCCATCCCACACCGCGAGGGAGGGGTTCGTGCGCGTCGCGCTCCACGATCCGCAGACCGGGGTAGGCGGCCGTCAGGCGCCCGTACGCGTCCGCCGCCGGAGAGCCGGCCGGGGCGGGTGCACAGGGGCGCGGGACGTCGAGAGCCGAGCCGGTCATGGGGGACCACCGCATCACACGATCGTTGGAAGGTTAGCCTTACCTTACCTGATTCGGGAGGGGTGGGAACCCCGCGCTCCGACCTCTTTCGCCTATTCTCTGAACCGGTCGAACACCAGGAGGAGGACCGAGTGCGTGAAGCGGCCCGGCCCCGGGTGTACGAAACGCCCCCGATGTCGGCGCAGAAGGTGCTGCGCCATTCGGTGCGCGGGCAGGTCCTCGACGCCCTGCGCGCCGCCCTCGTCGACGGCGAACTGGTCCCCGGGGAGATCTACTCCGGCCCCGCGCTCGGCGAGCGGTTCGGGGTCTCCGCGACCCCCGTGCGCGAGGCGATGCAGCAGCTGGCGCTCGAAGGCGCCGTGGAATGCCTGCCCAACCGGGGCTTCCGGGTCATCGCCCGCACCCCCCGGGCCCTGGCCGAACTGGCCGAGGTGCGCGCCCTGCTGGAGGTGCCCGTCATGCTCCGGCTGGCCCGCACCGTCCCGGCCGCGACCTGGGAGTCCCTGCGCCCGGCGGCCCGGGCCACCGCCGAGGCGGCCGCCGCCGGCGACCTGCCCGGGTACGGGGACGCGGACCGGGCCTTCCACCGCGCGGTGCTCTCCCTGGCCGACAACGGCCAACTGGTGCGGATCGCGGAGGAACTCCACCGCCGCGCCCAGTGGCCCCTGCCCGGAGCCCCGCGGGTGCGCCGCGCGGACCTCGTGGCCGACGCGGCGGAACACGCCGCCCTGCTGGAGGCCCTGATCGCCCAGGACCTCCCGGTGGTCGAGTCGCTCGTACGGGAACACTTCGCGGGCTCCCCGCTCTGAGCGCCCCTCCGCCCGGCCGCGGCGGACCCGAACCCGCCCGGAGCCGCCGAGGCCCGCACGCGCCCGATCCGCCCGGCCGGGGCGGCGCGCGCTCAGGCCGGGGCCGGGCCGCGCAGCTGGTCCGCCAGCCAGGTCGGGATCCCGCCCAGGAGGTGGAAGAGCCGACGGGCCTCCGCCCGCAGCCGGGCGGCCTCCGGCTCCGGCTCGGCCTCCGCCAGCGCCGCCAGCGCGGGCGCCGTACCCACCAGGAACCCCAGCTCCTCGCGGATCCTGAGTGACTCCGCGAACCCCTTGCGGGCCTCGGCCACCTCCCCGTCGCGCAGGGCCAGCGCCGCCAGGTGCCGCCAGGTGAAGGACAGCAGCAGGGTGTCCCCGTGGGCCAGGGCCCCGGTGTGCGCCCGGTGGTACGCGGGACGGGCCGCCTGCGGGGCGTCGGCCAGGTGTTCGGCGACCAGGCCCCGCCGGAAGTCCAGCAACGGTCGCGTCCGCGAGGTCGGGGACAGCAGCGCCGCCGCCCGGCCCAGCGCGGAGCGGGCCTCGTCGGCCCGGTCGCGCACGCCGAGCACGGTGGCCGCGTAGGCCAGCTGGCCCCGCTCGCAGGCCGCCGCGCCCCGCTGGTCGTCGTCCCGGGCCACGGCCTCGGCCACCCGCAGCGCGTCCTCCGCCTCGCTCCAGCCCTGGCCGGTGAACAGACACCGCTCCACCAGCAGCGCCGTGCGCTGCACGGCCGCTCCGGCGTCGTTCACGTGCGGCGTCAGCAGGGCCGCCGCGTCACTCCAACAGCCGCGCGAACGCAGCCGCCATATCGCCCGCTGGAGAGGGTCGTCGCCCCCTGTCGATCCCGCACCGGACATGGCGGTATCCGCCACATTGCCCTCCCCGAAGCAACCAAGCAGCACGTCGTTGAGCCCTTGGGGCGAAATGAGAGCACGGATCGGTCGCATCGGCCAAGGGGTCGGGTGAACTCTTTCACAAAGTCCGGACGGCTCGTCAGCCGGCCCCGACCGACCCCCCGGTCGGGATTCGGTCAGCTCATGCGCAGGGCCAGGAAGAAGTCCAGCTTGTCCTCCAGGCGCGAAAGGTCCCGCGCCGTCAGCTGCTCGATTCGCCCGACGCGGTAGCGCAGCGTGTTGACGTGGAGGTGCAGACGGGTCGCGCAGCGGGTCCAGGAACCGTCGCAGTCCAGGAAGGCCTCCAGCGTCGGGATGAGCTCCGCGCGGTGGCGCCGGTCGTAGTCGCGCAGCGGGTCGAGCAGCCGGGCCGTGAAGGCGCGGCGCACGTCGTCCGGTACGAACGGCAGCAGCAGGACGTGCGAGGCCAGCTCGTGGTGACCGGCGGCGCAGACCCGGCCCGGGCGGGCCGCGGCGACCCGGCGGGCGTGCCGGGCCTCCTCCAGCGCCCCGCGCAGCCCCTCGGCGGAGTGCACGGCCGCGCTGACGCCGAGCGTCAGGCGCCCGTCGTCGGCGAGACCGGCGGCCAGCGGCTCGCGTACGGCGGCCAGCAGCGCGTCGGCGTGCAGCGCGGAGTCCGGGCCCCGGTCCTCGCCGGCGTCGCCGGGGAGGGCGGGCAGCGGCACCAGGGCGATGGCCTCGTCACCCGCATGGGCCACCGCGATCCGGTCGGAGGGCTCCGGTCCGGCCATCGACGGGTCGACGAGGATCTCCTCCAGCAGCGACTGCGCCACCGGGCCGCCGGGGATGTCCCCGCCCTCCCAGTCCACCCGCGCCACGACGACCTGCCAGTGCGGGGCGCCGCCCAGACCCGGCAGCAGCACCGGGGCCGCGACCCGCAGGCGGGCCGCGATCTCGGCGGGCGCCGCGCCCGTCTGGACCAGCTCCAGGACCTCCTGGGCGAGCCTGCGCCGCACCGTGCGGGCCGCGTCCCGGCGGTCCCGCTCGACGGCGATCAGCTGGGTGACGCCCTGGAGCAGGTCGAGGCGCTCGGCGGGCCAGTCGCCCGCGTCGGCCTCCACGGCCAGCAGCCAGTCCGAGAGCACGGTCTCGCGCACGTCACGGGCCGCGGGACCCGGCCCCCGGCCGTGTCCCCTGATCGGGAACAGGGAGTACGTAATACCCTGGATGGACATCCGGTGCGGGCCCCTGCGGCCGGTCCGGACCGCCGCGAGGTGTTCGCTCGCCAGCGCCGCGCACACGCCCGGGGCCAGCGGCTCGCCCGCGCCGGCGATCTGCCGGCCGGTGGGCGAGAGCACCCAGGCCCGCAGATCGAGGTCCGTGGTGAGCAGATCCAGCACCACGTCGGGTCCGCCGCCCGCGGGGCCCGACGTCATCAGCCGCCGGTGGCGGTCCACGACGGCCGCGAGGTCGCCCGCGCGCTCCCCGGAGACCTGCCGCACCACGTACTCGGTGATGGTGGCGAATGCAACGTCCTCGTTCACGGCGAACAGCGGGAGCCGGTTGCGCAGGCAGGCCGAAACGAGATCGTCCGGGATGTCGCCCAGCTCCGCCTCGCCGGCGGCGAGGCCGGCGACGCCCGCGCTCGCGAGGATTCGTACGAACGGCTCGGAGTCGGCTGAATTTCTTCGCCAGGCCAGGCCAGTGAGGACGAGCTCGCCCCCGGAGAGGTATCGGCTGGGATCCCTCAGGTCGGTCGTCATGACCCCGCGGACCGTCCGGTCGAGTTCTTCCTCGCCGCCCAGCAGCCGCAGCCCCAGCGCCTCGGTTTCCAGCAGTGCGCGCAGCCGCATGATGTCGCCGCCGATCTGTCTCGTTTGTTGCCGTTGGAAATCGGGCAGGTCGTCGCATCCTGCCTTTCATACGAATCTACAAGACGAGGGAGCCCGTCAGCCAACCGCTTCATGGTTTCGGTGACTGCACCCGAGGGACGCCTGGCTTGTGTACTGGCTCCACACCGCGTTAACAGCACGTGAACGACCAGTCGAGGGCCCTTCGGCCTCCTGGCTTGAAGTGAACGACCCGATTAAGAAGAAGAGAGCCGCACATGGACTTCCTTCGCCCCGCCAGCTGGGAGGAGGCGCTCGCCGCTAAGGCCGAGTACCCCACAGCTGTGCCGATTGCGGGTGGCACCGACATCATGGTCGAGATCAATTTCGACCACCGCCGTCCGGAGTACCTCCTCGACCTCAACCGCATCGGGCTGCTGCGGGAGTGGGAGGTAGGCGAGGAGGTCACCAAGCTGGGCGCCTCCGTCCCGTACACCCAGATCATGGAGAACCTGCGCGCGACGCTGCCGGGTCTCGCGCTCGCCTCGCACACGGTCGCGTCCCCGCAGATCCGCAACCGCGGCGGTGTCGGCGGCAACCTCGGTTGCGCCTCGCCCGCCGGTGACTCCCACCCCGCCCTCCTCGCCGCCGGCGCCGAGGTCGAGGTCGAGTCCGTCCGCGGCTCGCGCCTGATCCCGATCGACGAGTTCTACACGGGCGTCAAGCGCAACGCGCTGGCCCCCGACGAGCTCATCAAGACGATCCACATCAAGAACGCGTCCGGTCCGCAGCAGTACTCGAAGGTCGGCTCCCGCAACGCGATGGTCATCGCGGTGTGCGCCTTCGGTCTGGCGCTGCACCCGGACTCCCGCACGGTCCGCACCGGCATCGGTTCGGCCGCGCCGACCCCGATCCGGGCGAAGGCCGCCGAGGAGTTCCTGAACGCCGCGCTCGAAGAGGGCGGCTTCTGGGAGTCGGGCAAGGTCATCACCCCGTCGATCGCCAAGCAGTTCGGTGAGCTCGCCTCCGGCGCGGCCAACCCGATCGACGACGTCCGCGGCACGGCGAAGTACCGCCGCCACGCGGTAGGCATCATGGCTCGCCGCCAGCTCGTCTGGACGTGGGAGCAGTACCGCGGCACCAACGGCCGCTCGCTTGAAGGGGCTGCGTAACCATGCGCGTCAATTTCACTGTCAACGGCCGTCAGCAGGAAGCGGACGACGTCTGGGAGGGCGAGTCCCTCCTCTACGTCCTGCGCGAGCGCCTGGGCCTGCCGGGTTCGAAGAACGCCTGTGAGCAGGGCGAGTGCGGTTCCTGCACCGTCCGCCTCGACGGCGTGCCGGTCTGTTCCTGCCTGGTGGCCGCCGGTCAGGTCGAGGGTCGCGACGTCGTGACCGTCGAGGGCCTGGCCGACTTCGCCAAGCAGCGCGAGGAGCACGGCCACGGCGGTGCCTGCGGCACCGGCGGCGGCTGCGGCGGCAAGGGCGTCTCCACGGACGAGGCCAAGCGCTGGGCCGCCAAGCCCGGTGACTCCCAGACCGGTGAGGGCGTCGAGCTCTCCGCCATCCAGCAGGCGTTCATCGACGCCGGCGCCGTCCAGTGCGGTTTCTGCACCCCGGGTCTGCTCGTCCAGGCGGACGCGCTGCTGGAGGAGAACTCCGACCCGTCCGACCAGGACATCCGTGAGGCCCTGTCCGGCAACCTCTGCCGCTGCACGGGCTACGAGAAGATCCTCGACGCGGTCCGCCTCGCGGCCGCCCGTCAGGGAGAGGCGGTCTGACCATGGCTCAGAACACCCGCACCGTACCCGCAGGTACGCCGACGAACGTCACCCAGAAGCACAACAAGGGCGGCATCGGCGAGTCCATCCTCCGCCCGGACGGCACCCTCAAGGTCACCGGCGAGTTCGCGTACTCCTCGGACATGTGGCACGAGGACATGCTGTGGGGCCAGACCCTGCGCAGCACCGTCGCGCACGCCGAGATCGTCTCGATCGACATCTCCGAGGCGCTGGCCATGCCCGGCGTGTACTCGGTGCTGACGTACGACGACCTGCCGGCCGAGATGAAGAACTACGGCCTGGAGATCCAGGACACCCCGGTCCTCGCCAACGGCCGGGTGCGCCACCACGGTGAGCCGGTCGCCCTCGTGGCCGCCGACCACCCGGAGACCGCCCGCCGCGCGGCCGCCAAGATCAAGATCGACTACCGTGAGCTGCCGCTCGTCACGGACGAGGCCTCCGCCCTCGCCGAGGACGCGCCGCTGATCCACGAGGGCCGCACCGACCACCACATCGGTCACGTCCCGCACCCGAACATCGTGCACCGCCAGCCGATCATCCGCGGCAACGTGGAAGAGGCCCGCAAGCGCGCCGACGTCATCGTCGAGGGCGAGTACACCTTCGGCATGCAGGACCAGGCCTTCCTCGGCCCGGAGTCCGGCCTCGCCGTGCCGTCCGAGGACGGCGGCGTCGAGCTGTACGTCGCCACCCAGTGGCTGCACTCGGACCTCCAGCAGATCGCCCCCGTCCTCGGCCTGCCGCCGGAGAAGGTCCGCATGACGCTGTCCGGCGTCGGCGGTGCCTTCGGCGGTCGCGAGGACATCTCGATGCAGATCCACGCCTGCCTCCTGGCCCTGGCCACGAACAAGCCGGTCAAGATCGTCTACAACCGGTTCGAGTCCTTCTTCGGCCACGTGCACCGCCACCCGGCGAAGCTCTACTACGAGCACGGCGCCACCAAGGACGGCAAGCTCACGCACATGAAGTGCAAGATCGTCCTGGACGGCGGCGCCTACGCGTCGGCCTCCCCGGCGGTCGTGGGCAACGCCTCCTCGCTCTCGGTGGGTCCCTACGTCCTGGAGGACGTGGACATCGAGGCGATCGCGCTCTACACGAACAACCCGCCCTGTGGCGCGATGCGCGGCTTCGGCGCCGTCCAGGCCTGCTTCGCCTACGAGGCCCAGATGGACAAGCTGGCGGCGAAGCTGGGGATGGACCCGGTCGAGTTCCGTCAGATCAACGCCATGGAGCAGGGCACGATCATGCCCACCGGCCAGGTCGTGGACGCCCCGGCGCCGGTCGCCGAGCTGCTGCGCCGGGTCAAGGCCCGCCCGCTGCCGCCGGAGCGCCAGTGGGAGTCGGCCGGCGAGGGCGCGGACGTCCGCGCGCTGCCGGGCGGTCTGTCCAACACCACCCACGGCGAGGGCGTCGTGCGCGGCGTCGGCTACGCGGTCGGCATCAAGAACGTCGGCTTCTCCGAGGGCTTCGACGACTACTCCACCGCCCGCGTGACGCTGGAGGCCATCAACGGCGAGGCCGTCGCGATGGTCCACACAGCCATGGCGGAGGTCGGCCAGGGCGGCATCACCGTCCACACGCAGATCGCCCGCACCGAGCTGGGCGTCACGCAGGTGACGATCCACCCGGCCGACACGCAGGTCGGCTCCGCCGGTTCCACGTCCGCCTCGCGGCAGACGTACATGACCGGTGGCGCCGTGAAGAACACCTGCGAGGCCGTCCGCGAGGCGGTCCTGGAGATCGGTCGCCGCAAGAACGGCTCCTACCACCCCGCGTGGGCCACCGCCGAGCTGCTGCTCGAAGGCGGCAAGGTCGTCACCGACGGCGGCGAGGTCCTCGCGGACATCGCGGAGCTGCTGGAGGGCGAGGAGCCGATCGACATCGAGCTCGAGTTCCGCCACGCGCCGACCGAGCCCTTCGACCTGGTCACCGGCCAGGGCAACGGCCACGTCCAGTACACCTTCGCCGCGCACCGCGCCGTCGTCGAGGTGGACACCGAGCTGGGCCTGGTCAAGGTCGTCGAGCTGGCGACCGCCCAGGACGTCGGCAAGGCCCTGAACATGCTCTCCGTGGTCGGCCAGATCCAGGGTGGTACCACCCAGGGTCTCGGCGTCGCGATCATGGAAGAGATCATCGTGGACCCGAAGACCGCGAAGGTGCGCAACCCCTCCTTCACGGACTACCTGATCCCGACCATCCTCGACACCCCGACCATCCCGGTCGACGTCCTGGAGCTCGCCGACCCGAAGGCCCCGTACGGCCTGCGCGGCATGGGCGAGGCCCCGACCCTCTCGTCCACCCCGGCCGTCATCGCGGCGATCCGGCAGGCGACGGGTCTGGAGATCAACAAGACGCCGATCCGTCCGGAAGCCCTCACCGGCACCCTCTAGGACGGCGTGGTCCGGGGGCCGCGAGGCCCCCGGACCCCCACGAACTTCCGGGCGGTGTGACACGGGAACGTCACACTTCCAGTCGCACCGCCCGGATCACGAAGTACCGCTCCGCTCGCGGTCCTCGTCACCTGGCAGAACCCCTGCGCAAACCCCCATGTAGTACCAGCGGTCACCCCCGCACTACCCGCAGTACACGCAGTGCACATCTCGCGTCGCCTCGGGCCGTCACCCCGGGTCGTGCAGCCAAACGCAGTTTCCCAAATCCCGCGTCTCCAATCTTTATGCGGGTGCCCCTTTGAACCTTGGGAGTTAGGCACCATGACCCAGTCATCTGTGGAGCCCAAGACCACCGCGGAGGAGGCCGGCGACGGTTCTCTGAACCCCGCCGGGCGCTCTTGGCTCGACCGGTATTTCCACATAACGCACAGAGGATCCAACGTCGGAAACGAAATTCGTGGCGGCGTCACGACTTTCATGGCCATGGCGTACATCCTCCTGCTCAACCCGCTGATCCTCTCCGGCAAGGACGTCGCCGGAGACACCATGAGCCAGAAGGCTCTGATCACGGCCACGGCCTTCGCCGCGGCCCTGACCACGCTCCTCATGGGCTTCGTGGGCAAGGTCCCGCTCGCCCTGGCCGCCGGCCTCTCCGTCTCCGGCGTGCTCGCCTCGCAGGTCGCCCCCCAGATGACCTGGCCGCAGGCCATGGGCATGTGCGTGATGTACGGCGTCGTGATCTGTCTCCTGGTCGTCACCGGCCTCCGCGAGATGATCATGAATGCCATCCCCCTCGCGCTCAAGCACGCGATCACCATGGGCATCGGCATGTTCGTCGCCCTGATCGGTCTGGTGAAGGCCGGCTTCGTCGGCGCCGGACCCGAGTTCGGTCCCCCGGTCCAGCTCGGTTCGGTCGGCGAGCTCGCCGGCTGGCCCGTCCTGATCTTCTGCGTCACCCTGCTCGCCATCTTCATGCTCCAGGCCCGCAAGGTCCCCGGCGCCATCCTGATCGGCATCGTCGGCGGCACCGTCCTCGCGGCGATCCTGAACGCCGTCGCGGACATCGACCCGAAGGCCTGGAAGAACGGCGCCCCCACCCTTGAGGGCTCCGCGGTCTCCATGCCCGACTTCTCCCTCTTCGGCGAGGTCTCCTTCGGCGGCTGGGGCGACGTCGGCGTCATGACGGTCGGCATGATCGTCTTCACCCTCGTGCTCGCCGGCTTCTTCGACGCGATGGCCACCATCATCGGCGTCGGCACCGAGGCCAAGCTCGCCGACGACAAGGGCCGCATGCCGGGCCTGTCCAAGGCCCTGTTCATCGACGGCGCCGGTGGCGCCATCGGTGGCGTCACGGGTGGCTCCGGCCAGACCGTCTTCGTCGAGTCCGCGACCGGCGTCGGCGAGGGTGCCCGCACGGGCCTCGCCTCCGTCGTCACCGGCCTCTTCTTCGCCGCCTGCCTCTTCTTCACCCCGATCACCCAGATCGTCCCGGGTGAGGTCGCCTCCGCGGCCCTGGTCGTCATCGGCGCGATGATGATGCAGAACGCCCGCCACGTGGACTGGGCCGACAGCGCGACCGCCATCCCGGTCTTCCTGACCGTGGCGATCATGCCCTTCACCTACTCGATCACCCCCGGTGTCGCCGCCGGTGTGATCTCCTACGTGGCCATCAAGGTCGCGCAGGGCAAGGCCCGCGAGATCGGTGCCTTCATGTGGGTGCTGACCGGGGTCTTCCTGGTCTTCTTCGCCCTGCACCCCATCGAGGCGTGGCTCGGCGTCAAGTAAGGCGGGACAGGTGATCCGCACCTGACCCTCCACGCATCCGATACTGGAATCCGAACCTCTCCGAGGAGGCCGAACATGCTGGACATCGCCGAAGAACTGAACCGGTGGGTCGAGCAGGGACGTGACTTCGCCGTCGCCACCGTCGTGGCGGTCGGCGGGAGCGCACCCCGGCAGCCCGGAGCGGCACTCGCCGTCGACGGCGAGGGGACGGCCATCGGTTCGGTTTCCGGCGGATGCGTGGAGGGCGCGGTGTACGAGCTGTGCCGGCAGGCGCTGGAGGACGGCGAGACCGTCCAGGAGCGCTTCGGCTACAGCGACGACGACGCCTTCGCCGTGGGCCTGACCTGCGGCGGCATCATCGACATCATGGTCACCCCGGTGCCCGTGGGGTCCCCGCAGCGCGCGGTGCTCGCCCGGGCCCTGGCCGCCGCCTCCCGGGGCGAGGCCTCGGCCGTGGCCCGGATAGCGGACGGCCCGGCCGAGCTGATGGGCCGCGCCGTGGTCGTCGCGGGCGACGGCTCCTGGGAGGGCGGTTTCGGGGGACACCCCGAGCTGGACCGCACCATCGCCGAGGAGGCCCGCGCCATGCTCGACGCCGGCAGGACCGGCGTGCTGGAGATGGGCGCCGACGGCCGGCTCTGCGGAGAGCCGCTCAAGGTGCTCGTCGAGTCCAGCGTCCCGCCCCCGCGGATGATCGTCTTCGGGGCCATCGACTTCGCCTCCGCCCTGGTGCGGATCGGCAAGTTCCTCGGCTACCAGGTCACCCTGTGTGACGCCCGGCCCGTCTTCGCCACGAAGAACCGTTTCCCCGAAGCGGACGAGATCGTGGTGGACTGGCCGCACCGCTACCTGGAGACCACCCGGGTCGACGCCCGGACCGTCCTGTGCGTCCTCACCCACGACGCCAAGTTCGACGTGCCGCTCCTGGAACTCGCCCTCAAACTTCCCGTCGCCTACGTCGGCGCCATGGGCTCCCGCCGCACCCACGAGGACCGCAACAAGCGCCTGCGCGAGGTCGGCGTCACCGAACTCGAACTGGCCCGACTGCGCTCCCCGATCGGCCTGGACCTCGGCGCCCGCTCCCCGGAGGAGACGGCCCTGTCCATCGCCGCCGAGATCGTCGCGAACCGCCGCGGCGGCACCGGCGCGGCCCTGACCGGCGCGCACATCCCGATCCACCACGACAGCTCGCACACCGTGGTGACCCGGATCGGTTCCGTGGCTTGAAGAGGGGGCCGGGGGCCGGGGCCTGAGGGCCGACCGACCTGACGGCCGCGCTCCACCCCGGACACTCCCGGACCTTCCCGGACCTTCACGCAAGGGCACGCCCCCGGGGGCGTGCCCTTCGTCGTTCCCCGGCCCCTGCGCACGGAGGCCGGGCCGGGCGGGCTAGGCGGGGCGGGACAGGCGCGCCGCCGCCATCCCGAACCCCGGCCCCCACACCCCCGTCGACAGCGCGTCGCCCGGACGGTGCAGGTCCTCCTCCCGGTAGCGCCGGCAGTTCCGGTGCCAGTGCAGGATCCCGGCCATCCAGTCCCGGAGTTCGCCGACGTACGCGTCCATCGCCGCGCGGGCCCCGGCGTCCAGCTCCCAGTCGTCGTAGAGCACGGGCAGCTGGTGCGCGACGATGTGCTCGAACTCCTCGGTGCGCCGGGTCATCAGGGCGTGGCAGATCCGCAGGGCCTCCGGGTAGCCGATGTCGAAGAAGTTGCGGGTGACGAGGACGTGGTTGTGCACCTCGCCCTCGACCTCCACCTCCTTCTGGTAGGAGAAGAGGTCGTTCATCATGCAGCCGGTGTCGGCCGCCGCGTTCTCCAGGGCGCGGATGGTCCCGGAGGCGTAGAGCGCCTCGGGGACGCCGCGGTCGGCGTGACCGAGGCGGCACATGTACATCGTCAGGTGGGAGCCGAAGGTGCTCCGGCGCATCTCCGCGTAGTCCACCGGGTCCGGGACGCGGTGCGCCGCCTGGTTCTCCACCTCCCACACCCAGCTCTCCAGCATGCTCACGACCGTGGCCCCGAATTCGGCCCGCACGGCCGCGTCCTTGTCCCGGGTCGTGCGCACCCACAGGTCGGCGAGGGAACGTTCCATCGCGGTGAGCGGAACCGGCTGGTCGGCGTGGTCGACCGGGATCATCGACACCAGCCGGGCCGTGGTCGCCTTCGCGGCGGCGATGTCCCCGGTCCGGCCGAAGACCACCGGGTAGTAGTCGTCCGCGTACGTCCCCCAGGTCAGCCAGCACGCGTTGAGGAGCAGCGCGTCGGGGTCGGCGTCCGGGTCGATGCCGGCGGAGCAGAGCGCGAAGTCGTAGCCGCGCAGCCGCTCCTCGGTCCAGATCGCGGAGCCGGGGTCGCCGGGCCGCGCCTCCAACAGGCCCATCCGGTGCGCCCAGGCGACGGAGCCCTCGCGGGCGTGGCCGAGGTGGGGGCTGAGGGTGAGGGGGAAGGGCATGTGGACGTCCGGCACCACGGACGGTCCGGTGCGCTCGTGGGGGACGTGGGCGCGCGAGCGGGCGCGCAGTTCCAGCGAGCGGCGGTTGAAGACGGACCGCAGGTCGAGGGCGGTGGTGCCCAGGCCCGTCGGGAGGAACGGCAGGGTGAGCGGGGCGGTGGGGCGGGCCTCCTCGTTCATGTACCGGCTGGAGACCATGTGCCATTCGTGGCCGCCGGACTGCCAGTCCTGGAGGCCCTTGACGTAGGCCAGGACGGCGGCGACGTCGACCGGGTCCAGGGCGTGGTCGACGAACAGCCGGGGCAGTTCGACGAGCGCGGTCTCCTCGAACTGCTGGAGGCGCGAGGTCAGCAGGTCGTTGGTGGTCTCGGCGGCCTCCTGGGTGGTGCATTCCAGGAAGGTCTCCAACACCAGCACGGCGTTGGAGAGTTCGCCCTCGTCGGTGACCTCGCGACGGTACGAGAAGAGGTCGTTGCGCAGGTGCACGGCGTCGGAGAAGGAGTCCCGCAGGACCCGCAGGGGGCGGGAGTGCGCGACCTGGGCCGGCACCTCCGCGGAGACGTACTCGATCAGCCCCGCCGACCAGGGGGCGCCGCCCACCTTGCGGCGCATCTCGATGTACTCCAGGGGGTTCGCCACCCGCCCGATGTCGATGTTGGCCAGCTCCCACATCGACTCGTCGAGCAGGTTCCGCGTCGACAGGGCGAACCGTTCCCGCCAGTCCAGGGACATCGCCGGCACGGTCCGCGCCCACAGGTCCGCGAGGCCCGCCTCGACGGGGTTGGTGGGCTCGGGGAAACCGGCGGCCAGGTCCATCGGCATGAAGGCGGCGAGCCGGTCGAGGTAGGCCTTGGCGCCGACGCGGTCCTGCGTGCGCTTGAACGTCTCCAGGAAGTGGTCGTCGAAGAAGAAGACCCACACGTACCAGTCGGTGACCAGGGACAGGGCGTCGGCGTCGCAGTCGGGATGGGTGTGCGCGCACAGCAGCGCGTAGTCGTGGGAGTCGAGGTCCGCCTCCTCCCACACGCCGGAACCCTCCAGCATCCCGAAGCCGCGGGCCCACCGCTTGGTGTGGGTCCGCGCGCTCTCCAGATGGGGGTTCAGTCGTGCCGGATGGGGCACGTAGAAGTCCGGCAGTCGAAACGGCTGCGTCACGGCTCGGTCGGCCTTTCGTCGGGGCGCGGGGACCGGCTGCCCCGGCCCCCCGCACGAGATCAGCAGGGCCCTACCCCCGACACCGGCCCGCCATGGAGGAGTTCACCGCTTCAGGTGACGACCCCCCGGTTCCGGTGTGCCGCTCGGCGGCGGGCGGTAGAAGGGTGACGGGGTGACGCAGGTCTCTGCGAAGTGGTGCGGCAGAAAAGAGAGAAGGAGCGCTTCAGTGCGAACGGGGCGACCGGGGAGGTCGCCTTCTGTAGCATCTGGATGTGACGTACGCCACTCCATCCTCGTTCCGTGAGTGTGAGGCGGCAGCGCCCCACACCGGAGCCCCGCTCCGGCAGGGCGATGTCCTCGAATTCCTCCAGGCGGAGCAATTTCCCGACGGCTGGCACGACGTGTTGGGGATCGTCGTGACCGCCAACTGTGACCTGGCGCTGGGCAAGCACTGGGGGACGCTCACATATGTACCGGCCCTGCCCATCGACACGTACGTCCGCGAGTTCACCGTTCCGAAGATCCTGACGCGAGAGTCGCAGCAATCCGAGCGGGAGGTCAGGCGCTGCCTCGACCCGAACGGAACCGGCGCCGCAGCCGAACGTGCCGTCGAAATGGTCCAGTTGGACTATCCCGTCTCCGACATCGCGACCCTCCTCGTGAAGGATGACCGCAAGCGGTCCGGATTCTCCGGCGAGCTGGAGGTCCTGCGGCTCTACCGGCGGACGCTGAGCCGCCTCGAAGAAAGTCCCGACGCGGCCGGGTTCTGGCGGGTGGTCATGGACTTCATCGCCGAGATGGACACCCTGAAGCCCACCAAGAGGGGCAAGGAGCACGCCTTTCGCGCCGAGATCGGAAGCAGTCTGAAGTCCCTGCCCGGTGACGCCTTCTATCTGCACGCCCCCAGCCCGAACCACGGACCGGGGTACGTCGCCGTGCTGCGCCTGATACGCAGCATCGCGGACGCCGCGGTCGCCCTGCGGCAGGCCGACGAGATCCGCGGTCGGGGACAGTACGCGGCGCGCAGGGTCGCCCGGCTCGACACGCTCTACTGCCACCGGGTCGTCCAGCAGATGGCCGGCGTTTTCACGGACATCGGGCTGCCCTCCGACTACGAGACGGCGCGCGACTCGCATTTCATCGACTACGTGGACGTTCTGGGGAAGTCGCAGTGATCGTTTTCACCCGCAGCAGCCTGCCGAAGTACCTCGAGATCAGTCGGGTCGGCGCAATCCCCGAGGGGATCGGCCCCGGGCCCGTCCAGGACGACGACCTGCACGTGGCGGACGTCTCGGGAAACCGAATCGTCATCCATCGCGAGGACAGCAACAGCAGCAGGCTGGTCATGATGACCGAGGAGGCCTGGTCCCGTATTCATCGAGAGGCCGGCGTGTTCGCGCTGCGCCATCTCGAACGCGTGGACCGTGCCACGCGCGCGATGGCGAGACCGCCCGTCTCCCTTCCCCTGCAGTGGCACAAATTCTCCTACGAGAACCTTCTCGGGTTCTTCGCCCTGCCCAGGAACCTCAACCCGGAGTCCCTCCGATGGATCGCGGAATCCCTTCCCGGCGGCCACGTCTGCTTCTGGCGCCTCACGGATCGCGGTGATCCGCTGCCCCTCCAACAATTCGCGCCGGACCGGAACCAGGTGGCCGGGGTGTTCGACGCCCTGCCCGAGGCCCTCGCCGGTGCCGCCGCGGCGTTCGGAAGCGAGGCGCGCGAGCCGCGACTGCTCCAACCGTCCGTCGACCTGGAACGCGTGGGCGCGGGCTCGCTCGTGATGGACAGGTCGTACTCGGAGTGGCTGCCCCTGCTGAGCGAGTCGCAGAAACGCGTCCTGGACAACCCTCTCTCCGAGCCCCTGAAGATCCGAGGCGTCGCCGGCTCGGGCAAGACCCTCATGCTGCAACTGAAGGCCTTGACGGAGCTTTACGGCGGCACCGGTCCCGACAACGGGTCGCAGGGCCCGGGGGAATCGGAACGCGGCGATGGCGAACTGCCGAAGATCCTTTTCCTCACCCATACCTGGGCCATGGCCCACCAGGTGGAAGAGGCACTGCAACGACTCGACGAACGGGGCCTGGCCTCGCACATCGAGGTCATGCCCCTGACCTTCCTCAGGGAGTGGTTGCAGGGCAGCCTCCCGCCCACGGTGGAGATCCTCGGCGAGGACAGCCTCGACGGCAAACTGCAACAGCTGCGGCTGGTCGATGACGCGATCGAGGAGATCCGAGCGCACACCTGGGAGACCTACAGCCAGGACACGGGCGACTGGGTGCGACAGGGAGTGGAGGCGGCGGGCGGCGACGACGCGAGACGGCGGTTGTGCTGGGCGCTGATGCGCGAGTTCGCGGAGGTATTCGACTCCCATGAGATCAAGCCGGGGATCAACGCACTCAGAAAGTACAAGGGCCTTCCGCGGGAGAACTGGATGGTCCCCCTCACGCGCGGGGGTGATCAGGAGTTCGCGTTCGGTGTCTACCGCTCCTACGTCCAGCGGTTGGTGGAAGAGGGGCAGCTGACGACGGACCAGTTGATCGACGACTTCCGGAGGTACCTCGAGACGTACGTGTGGAACGCCCTGCGCACGGACAAGGGGTACGACGTCATCCTGATCGACGAGTTCCACCTCTTCAGCGACTCGGAGCGCTTCCTCCTGCATTTACTGGCCAGGGACGTGGAGGCCCATCCGCACCTGGTGATGGCGATGGACCCCAGCCAATCGGTCTTCATGCTGCTCACGGGACTCTCCGAGAACGAGATCAGCCGTGGCCCGACCGCCCTGTCGGAGCGCCCGAAGGCCACGTCGATCAACCTCGACGTGGCTCACCGGTTCACCCCTCCGGTCTTCGCCTTCGTGCGTTTCCTGCACAGCGCGATGCCCAACGTGGTGGAGGTGGGGCACGACTGGGTCTACGAGGCCGCGCCGCAGACCGGGACCGCGACCGGTGGGGGCGTCCCGTCGGCGTGGTTCGGTCCGCAGGAGGGACTGCCCGCCGCGGCGGTGGCCGCGGCGTTCGACATCCTCAAGAAGACCTCCAACGACGAGCGCGTCGCGCTCATCGGAGTCGGGAACACCGACCTGGAGGCGATCAAGAAGGCACTCGGAGGAGCCGTGAACGGCCCCTCCTCCGTCGTCACGATCGAAGGCCGGGACGACATCGAGAAGCTCCGCTACTCGCGTCGTGCCCTGATCGTCACTGCCTCCGAGTACGCCGCCGGCCTGCAGTTCTCCCATGTCGTGGTGCTGGGCGGAGCGGGTGGATCCTTCGAGTACGGATCCGGCGCCAGCGCGAAACGAGCCCTGTACTCGCAGTTCTACCTCGCCGCGAGCAGGGCCCAGGAGCACCTCACGGTCTTCGCCCCGGAGGACGGGGAGTTCAGCGACATCGTGAACCGCGGGGTGGAGGCCCAAGTGATCAACCAGCGGTAGCGCGCCGTCACACGCGGACGCCCCCGCGCCTCGGAGGGAGGGGCGGGGGCGTCCGGGGCGGGGCCGCGGGCGGCTATTCCGCCTCGGCCTCCAGGTTGCCCTCGGTGTCCAGGTAGACCTGGCGCAGGGCTTCGAGGACCTGCGGGTCCGGCTTCTCCCACATGCCGCGCGACTCCGCCTCCAGGAGGCGTTCCGCGATGCCGTGCAGGGCCCACGGGTTGGCCTCCTCCAGGAAGGCGCGGTTCGTGGGGTCCAGGACGTAGGTCTCGGTCAGCTTGTCGTACATCCAGTCCGCCACCACGCCCGTCGTGGCGTCATAGCCGAAGAGGTAGTCGACCGTCGCCGCCAGCTCGAAGGCGCCCTTGTAGCCGTGGCGACGCATCGCCTCGATCCACTTCGGGTTGACCACGCGGGCCCGGAAGACGCGGCTGGTCTCCTCGACGAGCGTGCGGGTCTTGACCGTCTCGGGACGGGTCGAGTCACCGATGTAGGCCTCGGGGGCCGTGCCGCGCAGGGCGCGGACGGTGGCCACCATGCCGCCGTGGTACTGGAAGTAGTCGTCCGAGTCGGCGATGTCGTGCTCGCGGGTGTCCGTGTTCTTCGCCGCGACCGTGATCCGCTTGTAGGCGCTCTCCATCTCGTCGCGGGCCGGACGCCCCTCCAGGCCGCGGCCGTAGGCGTAGCCGCCCCAGACCGTGTAGACCTCCGCCAGGTCGGCGTCGGTGCGCCAGTCGCGGGAGTCGATCAGCTGGAGGATGCCGGCCCCGTACGTACCCGGGCGCGAGCCGAAGATGCGGGTGGTGGCGCGGCGCTCGTCGCCGTGGGCGGCCAGGTCCGCCTGGGCGTGGGCCCGGACGAAGTTGTCCCCGGCCGGCTCGTCCAGCGAGGCCGCGAGCCGCACCGCATCGTCCAGCAGGCCGATGACGTGCGGGAACGCGTCACGGAAGAAGCCCGAGATGCGCAGCGTGACGTCGATGCGGGGACGGCCCAGCTCGTCGAGCGGGATCGCCTCGATGCCGGTGACCCGGCGGGAGGCCTCGTCCCAGACCGGGCGCACGCCCAGCAGGGCCAGGGCCTCGGCCACGTCGTCGCCCGCCGTGCGCATCGCGCTCGTGCCCCACAGGGACAGGCCGACGGAGGCCGGCCACTCGCCCTGGTCGGTGCGGTACCGGGTGAGCAGGGACTCGGCCAGGGCCTGGCCCGTCTCCCACGCGAGGCGGGAGGGGACGGCCTTCGGGTCCACCGAGTAGAAGTTGCGGCCGGTCGGCAGGACGTTGACCAGCCCGCGCAGCGGCGAGCCCGACGGGCCGGCCGGCACGAAGCCGCCGTCCAGGGCCGTCAGCACGTGCGCGATCTCGTCCGTCGTGCCGCCCAGGCGCGGGACGACCTCGTGCGCGGCGAAGGTGAGCACCGCCGCCACGTCGGGGCCGTGGTCCGCCGCCACGGAGGCCACCGCGGCCGGGTCCCACCCCGCGTCCTCCATCGCCTGGACGAGACCGCGCGCCGTCTCCTCCACCGCGTCGGCCGAGGTGCGGGTGGCGGCCGACTCGTCGAGGCCGAGGGCCTCGCGCAGACCGGGCAGGGCCGTCGTACCGCCCCAGATCTGACGGGCCCGCAGGATCGCCAGGACCAGGTTGACGCGGGCCTCGCCCGTCGGGGCGCCGCCCAGGACGTGCAGACCGTCACGGATCTGGGCGTCCTTGACCTCGCACAGCCAGCCGTCGACGTGCAGCAGGAAGTCGTCGAAGCCGTCGTCGTCCGGACGCTCCTCCAGACCCAGGTCGTGGTCGAGCTTCGCCGCCTGGATCAGGGTCCAGATCTGCGCCCGGATCGCCGGCAGCTTGGCCGGGTCCATCGCGCTGATCTGCGCGTACTCGTCCAGGTGCTGCTCCAGGCGGGCGATGTCGCCGTACGACTCCGCGCGCGCCATCGGCGGCACCAGGTGGTCGACCAGCGTGGCGTGCACGCGGCGCTTGGCCTGGGTGCCCTCGCCCGGGTCGTTGACCAGGAACGGGTAGACGAGGGGGAGGTCGCCGAGCGCGGCGTCCGGGGCGCAGGCCGCGGACAGGCCCGCGTTCTTGCCCGGCAGCCACTCCAGGTTGCCGTGCTTGCCCAGGTGGATCATCGCGTCGGCGCCGAAGCCGCCGTCCTCGGCCGCCGCCTGGATCCAGCGGTACGCGGCCAGGTAGTGGTGCGACGGCGGCAGGTCCGGGTCGTGGTAGATCGCGATCGGGTTCTCGCCGAAGCCGCGCGGGGGCTGGATCAGGATCAGCAGGTTCCCGCGGCGCAGCGCGGCCAGGACGATGTCGCCCTCGGGGTTCGCGCTGCGGTCCACGAACATGTTGCCCGGGGCCTCGCCCCAGTGCTCCTCGACGCTGCCCCGCAGCTCGGCCGGCAGCTCCGCGAACCACCGCTTGTAGTCGGCGGCCGGGATGCGGACGGGGTTGCGGGCGAGCTGCTCCTCGGTCAGCCAGTCCTGGTCGTGGCCGCCCGCCTCGATCAGGGCGCGGATCAGGTCGTCGCCGTCGCCCGACACCAGCCCGGGGATCTCCTCGACGGGACCGAAGTCGTAGCCGCCGGCGATCAGGGTGCGCAGCAGCTCCACGGCGCTGGCCGGGGTGTCCAGACCCACCGCGTTGCCGATGCGCGAGTGCTTCGTCGGGTACGCGGACAGGACCAGCGCGAGCCGCTTGTCGCGGCGCTCGATGTGGCGCAGGCGGGCGTGGCGCACGGCGATGCCCGCGACGCGGGAGGCGCGCTCGGCGTCGGCGACGTAGGAGGGGAGGCCGTCCTCGTCGATCTCCTTGAAGGAGAACGGGACGGTGATCAGGCGGCCGTCGAACTCCGGGACGGCGACCTGGGTGGCGGCGTCGAGCGGGGACAGGCCCTCGTCGTTCTCCTCCCAGGTGCCGCGCGAACCCGTCAGGCACAGCGCCTGGAGGATCGGCACGCCGAGGCCGGCGAGCGCGCCCGCGTCCCAGGACTCGTCGTCCCCGCCCGCCGAGGCGGTCGCGGGGCGGGTGCCGCCGGCCGCGAGGACCGTGGTGACGACGGCGTCGACGGACTCCAGGGCGCGCAGCAGCTCCGGCTCGGGGGTGCGCAGGGAGGAGACGTAGAGCGGGACGGGCCGGCCGCCCTTCGCCTCGATCGCGTCGCACAGGGCGTGCACGAAGGCGGTGTTGCCGCTCATCTGGTGGGCGCGGTAGTAGAGCACCGCGACCTCGGGGCCCGCGGCGTCGGCCGGCGCGGTGCGCTCCAGCGGACCCCAGGTGGGGGAGGCCGCCGGGGGCTCGAAGCCGTGGCCGGTCAGGAGCACGGTGTCGAAGAGGAAGCGCGCCAGCTGGTCGAGGTTGGCGGGGCCGCCGTGCGCGAGGTAGGCGTGCGCCTCGGCGGCGATGCCGATCGGGACCGTGGAGGCCTCCATCAGCTGGGCGTCCGGGGCCTGTTCGCCGGTGAGGACCACGACGGGACGGGTCTGGTCGGCGGCCAGCAGCAGGTCGAGCCCCTCCTGCCAGGCGCGCAGCCCGCCGAGGAGGCGTACGACGACCAGCTCGACCCCGTCGAGCAGACCGGGCAGGTCGTCGAGGGGGAGCCGGGAGGGGTTCGCGAACCGGTACGGGACGGGGCCGTCCGCGGCGCGGGCGCTGAGCAGATCGGTGTCGGACGTCGACAGCAGCAGGATCATGCGGCGGCAGGCCTTCCTCGGGGTTTCCGCGCCCCGGGCAGTGAGGACAGCGGGAGTTCCTGACTCACCCCGCGGAGCGTTCCGCGGGATTCACAGTGGCGGGACCGCGCCGGAATCTCACCGGGCTTCCTCCCATGTCGCCGTCCTCGGCGATGACGGGCCGAGCGGCCCGTCGGAAGGTCATCTTAGGGGGCCGGGCCCCTGGTCGGCAGTGGGGGTCGGGAGGCGGATCCACGACGGTCCCGCCGCGAAGGCCCTGCCCGCCGGAACGCGGCGCAAACGCCCCGCAGGCCGGTGCCGAGGCTGCCTGCGGCTGCCCGCGGGGCCCGGTGGAGGCGGCGCCGGAAGGGTCCCGGCGGGATCCGGGCCGATGGGCGGGGCCGAACCGCGCGGTGGGACGGCCGGCCGCGGGGGCGGGAACGGGGTGGGGCCGGGGGCCCCGAGGGCGCGGTGGCGGCCGGCGGCGCGGCGCGGTTCGGGCCCGGGCGGGCGCGGGTCCGGGGGTCCTGCTCGGCGCGGGGCGGGAGCGGGGTTCCGCTCGGGGCGGGCGCCCGTGGGGCGCGGTGGGGCGCCGGCCGGGGGTGCGGCGGGGTCAGGGGGCGGGCACGTGCCGGGTGCGGGGTCCGGGTCGGGGCGGACACGGGACCGGGGCTTCGCTCGGCGCGGGGCGGGAGCGGGGCCGTGCCGGGGCCGGGGGAGCTGTGGGCGCGGTGGCGGCCGGGGGCGCGGCGCGGTCCGGGCCCGGGCGGTCGGGACGCGGCGCGGGGTGCGGGAGCGGGGTTCGGGCCGGTGGGTGGGGTGGTGGTGGGTGTCGGGGGGCGCGGGGCCGGGTGGCGACGGCCACAGGTCGGGGCGCCGGATTCGTGGGTATGCTCGCGGCCATGCCCCAGCCCCCCTCCGCCGCACCGCGGGACGAACCCGTCATACGGGACCGCGGTGACGCATGCCCCGGCGCACTGCGCCTGCACGCGGCGGACGACGGGCACCTGGCGCGCGTCCGGATCCCCGGCGGGCTGCTCACCACCGCGCAGGCCCTCGCCCTCGCCCTCGCCGCCGACCGCTTCGGCGACGGCCGGCTGGAACTCACCTCGCGCGGCAACGTCCAACTGCGCGGCCTGCCCGACGGCTGCGGCGCCGGGCTCGCCGAGGTCCTCGACGGGGCCGGGCTGCTGCCCGCCCCGAGCCACGAGCGGGTCCGCAACATCGTCGCCACCCCGCTGTCCGGGCTCTTCGACGACGGCCGCCCCGACGTGGCGCCGTGGGTGCGGGAACTCGACCGGCTGCTGTGCGCGAGCAGCCGGGCCGCCGCCCTGTCCGGCCGGTTCCTGTTCGCCCTCGACGACGGGCGCGGTGACGTCGCCGCCCTGGACCCCGACGTGACGGTGCTCGGCCGGGCGGCGGGCGCCGAGGACGCGACGCACGCCCCCCGCGCGCTGGTGCGCCTCGGCGCCGCCGCCGACGCGGTCAAGGTGGCCGCGGCGGACGCGCCCCGGGCGGCCCTGCTCGCCGCCCTGTACTTCCTGGACGCCGCCGAGGCCGCCGGCACCCGCGCCTGGCGCGTCGCCGAACTCCCCGCCGAACACGCCCCGGACACCGCCCGGTTCACCGAACGGCTGGCCGCCGCCGGGATCGCGGCGACCGCGCCGGTGCACCCGGCGTGGCCGTACGCGCCCCCGCCGAAGCCCTGGGGCGCCCCCGCCGGCAGGTACGGGTCGCTGTGCGTACTGCCCCCGCTCGGCCGGGCGACCTCCGCGCAGTGGCGGATCCTGGCCGAAGCCGCCGCCGACGCCCCCGACACCGACGGCGCCCCCGGCGGGCTGCGGGTCACCCCCTGGCGGAGCGTCGTCGTGCCCCGCGCGGGATCCGGCGCCGCCGCCCGCGTCGAGGCCGCCGGTCTCGTCCTGGCCCCCGACGACCCCTGGGAGTCCGTCACCGCCTGCACGGGGCGCCCCGGTTGCGCCAAGTCCCTCGCGGACGTGCGCGCCGACGCGCTGGACCTCGTACGGGCCGCGCGCGGACCGCTGCCCGTGCACTGGTCGGGCTGCCCGCGCCGCTGCGGCCACCCCCGGGGCACCGCCTGGGTGGACGCGCTCGCCACCCCCGACGGCTACGAACTCTCCGTCCACGGGCGGCGGTTTCCGCACCACCCCGACCTCGCCACGGCCCTCGCGGCCGCACGTGGCACCCCCGCACCCGCCGAGGCGCCGCCCGCCGAAGCGCCACCCACCGAAGCCGCAGCCATCCACGCCGCAGTGAAGAAATGAGCGAGAACACCGTGTTCGAGTACGAGAAGGACGGCGCCGCGATCTACCGCCAGTCCTTTGCCACGATCCGCGCCGAGGCGGACCTCTCCGGGCTGCCCGCCTCGGTCGCCCAGGTCGCGGTGCGCATGATTCACGCCTGCGGTATGACCGACCTCCCCCAGGACCTCGGCTACACCCCCGAGGTCGTCCTGCGCGCCCGCGCCGCCCTGCGCGCAGGCGCCCCGATCCTGTGCGACGTCCAGATGGTCGCCAGCGGGGTCACCCGCAAGCGGCTGCCCGCGGACAACCGGGTCGTCTGCACCCTGTCGGACCCGTCCGTGCCCGAACTCGCCGCGCGGATGGGCACCACCCGCAGCGCCGCGGCCCTCGAAGTCTGGCGCGACCAGGGCCTGTTGGAAGGCTCCGTGATCGCCGTCGGCAACGCCCCGACCGCGCTGTTCCGGCTGCTGGAGATGATCGAGGAGGGCGCCCCGCGCCCGGCCGCCGTCATCGGCGTGCCCGTCGGCTTCATCGGCGCCGCCGAGTCCAAGGACGCCCTCGCCGCCCACCCCTCGGGCCTCGACCACCTGATCGTGCGGGGCCGGCGCGGCGGCAGCGCCATCGCCGCCGCCGCCGTCAACGCGATCGCGAGCGAGGAAGAATGAGCACCGGTCACCACAGCGCCGCCCGGGGGAAGCTGTACGGAGTGGGGCTCGGCCCCGGCGACCCGTCCCTGATGACCCTGCGGGCCGTCGAGGTCATCGCCGAGGCCGACGTCATCGCCTACCACAGCGCCCGCCACGGCCGGTCCATCGCCCGCTCGATCGCCGCGAAGCACCTGCGCTCCGACCACGTCGAGGAACCGCTGGTCTACCCGGTCACCACCGAGACCACCGACCACCCGGGCGGCTACCAGGGCGCGATGGAGGAGTTCTACGAGGCCTCCGCCGCCCGTCTCGCCGCCCACCTGGACGCCGGGCGCACCGTCGCCGTCCTCGCGGAGGGCGACCCGCTCTTCTACGGCTCCTACATGCACATGCACAAGCGGCTCGCCGACCGCTTCGAGGCCGAGGTGATCCCCGGGGTCACCTCGGTGAGCGCCGCCGCCGCCCGGCTCGGCACCCCGCTCGTCGAGGGCGAGGAGGTGCTGACGATCCTGCCCGGCACCCTGCCCGAGGAGGAGCTGACGGCCCGTCTCGCGGCCACCGACTCGGCGGTCGTGATGAAGCTCGGCCGCACCTTCCCCGCCGTCCGGCGGGCCATGGAGGGCAGCGGCCGGCTCGCCGAGGCCCGCTACGTGGAACGCGCCACCATGGCCGGCGAGCGGACCGGGGTCCTCGCGGACACCGACCCCGACAGCGTCCCGTACTTCGCCGTCGCCGTCGTCCCCAGCCGGATCGGCAATCCGGGCAGCGTCCCGTCCGGCCCCGGCGGGGTCGTGGTCGTCGGCACCGGGCCGGCCGGGCCGCTGTGGCTGACCCCCGAGACCAAGCGGGCGCTGGCCGACGCGGAGGTCCTCGTCGGGTACACGACGTACCTGGACCGGGTCCCCGTCAGGCCGGGGCAGGTCCGCCACGGCTCCGACAACAAGGTCGAGTCGGAGCGCGCCGAGTTCGCCCTCGACCTCGCGCGGCGCGGCAAGCGGGTGGCCGTGGTCTCCGGCGGCGACCCCGGCGTCTTCGCCATGGCCACCGCCGTGCTGGAGGTCGCCGGGCAGCCCGGTTACGAGGACGTGCCCGTACGGGTCCTGCCGGGGGTGACCGCCGCCAACGCCGCGGCCGCCGCGGCCGGGGCACCGCTCGGCCACGACTACGCCACCGTCTCGCTCTCCGACCGGCTCAAGCCGTGGGAGGTCATCGCGGAACGGCTGCGCGCGGCGGCCGCCGCCGATCTGGTGCTCGCCCTGTACAACCCGGGCTCGCGCAGCCGCACCTGGCAGGTCGCGCAGGCCAAGGAGCTGCTGCTGGAGCTGCGTTCGCCGAGCACCCCGGTGGTCGTGGCCCGCGACGTGGGCGGCCCGGAGCAGTCGGTGCGGGTCGTCGAGCTCGCCGCACTGGAGCCCGCCGAGGTGGACATGCGCACGCTCCTGCTCATCGGCTCCTCGCAGACCCGGGTCACCGAACGCGGCGACGGGTCCCGGGTGACGTGGACCCCGCGCCGCTACCCGTGACGGCGTAGACCGGAAACGGGACCGGTGACGGGACGGCGGCCGGGGCGAGGAGCCCCGGGCCGCCGTCCCCGTTCCAGGTCCCGTCGGCCGGGCGGTCAGCCCGAGCAGCCCGCCAGCACGTCGGCGCAGCCCACGACGCTGCGCGGGTCCACCGTCAGCAACTGCCACGACAGCACCCCGGCCGGCGGCGAGTCGTCCTGCGGCGCGGGCTCGATGTGCGCGGTCAGCGGCGCGCCCGCCGGGAAGTTGAGCCGCGTCACCTCGCCGGCCGCGCACGGCACGTCGAACGACCGGTCCCCGGCGCCGCCCTCCCGCGACAGCACCAGCGTCACCCGGGGGCTCTCCTCGCTGTCGCAGGCGATGTCGAAGCGGTACGGGCGCTCCCCGCCGGTCTCCAGCGCCTTGTCCAGCCCGGCCGCGAGGAAGCCGGTGCCGCGCATCGTCACCCGACCCTCGCCGATGTCCTTCCCCAGCGTCTCGTCGGCCCGCTGGAGCGCGTCGTCGGGCTCCCAGCCCCGGGGCTCCGCTTTCTCTCCGCAGCCGGTGAGGAGCGCCGCGGCGGCGAGGACCAGGGCGAGGGGGTGACGTATCCGCATGGCCTCAGACTAGAGGGTGCGGAGGGTGGGTGGGGGCCGGCGGGGGAGGGTATTCGCGCCGGTCGGAGGGGTGACGGGGACGATTCGGGCCAGGCCGGGCGGGTGTTTCCCCAAAGTTCGCCCCACGGCCCGCCCACACGGCCCGAAGGGCCCGTCCGCGCCCGCCGAAGGGCCCCGTCCGCCCCGGCCGAAGGGCCCCCGCGCGCCGGACGGACGACCCGTCACAGCGGTCCGGAAGACCCCCGGTCGGCGCCGCCGAGCCACTGGAGCGCGGCCTCCACCGAGTGCGCCTCGGGGACGTGCGCGGGCGTCGGCGGACGGCGGACGACCAGGACCGGTACGCCCGCCTCACGGGCGGCGGTGAGCTTCGGCGCGGTCGCGGAGCCGCCGCTGTCCTTGGTGACCAGCAGGTCGATCCGGTGGCGGGCCAGAAGCTCCCGCTCCTGCGCCAGGTCGAACGGTCCGCGCGCCAGCAGCACTTCGAGGCGCGGCGGCACCGGCCCCTGCGGCGGGTCCACCGAACGCACCAGGAACCAGGTGTCGGTGAGCCCCGCGAAGGCGTGCAGCCCCGTCCGGCCCGTCGTCAGGAACACCCGGTCGCCCAGTTCCGCCACCAGATCGGCCGCGTGCGCCAGGGAGTCCGCGAACGTCCAGGCGTCCCCGGGCCCCGGCGTCCAACCCGGCCGGCGCAGCGCGAGCAGCGGGACCCCCGTCAGGGCCCCCGCCCCCGAGGCGTGGAAGCTCATGTGCTCGGCGAAGGGGTGCGTGGCGTCGACGACCCGGGTGACGCCGTGCTCGACGATCCACCGCGCGAGCCCCTCGACCCCGCCGAAGCCGCCCACGCGGACCTCGCCCGGCGGCAGCACCGGCGAGGCCACCCGGCCCGCCAGGGAGGTGGTCACCCGGTACGCGGGATCGCCGGCCAGCGCCTGCGCGAGGCGGCGGGCCTCCGTCGTGCCGCCCAGGACCAGGACGTGCTCCGGGTCCCGCTCCGGGTCCCGCTCAGCAGACATGCCGGTCGCGTTCGGGGGAGTACAGGTGGCTGTCGCGGAACTGCTCGGCGCCCAGGGTCCGGCCCACGATGATGACCGCCGTACGCACCAGGCCCGCCTCCTTCACCCGGGGGGCGATGTCGGCCAGGGTGCCGCGCAGGACCAGCTCGTCGGGGCGGCTGGCCATCGCCACGACCGCCACCGGGCACTCGGCCCCGTAGTGCGGCAGCAGTTCCTCGACGACCCTGTCCACGTAGCGCGTCGCCAGGTGCAGCACCAGCAGGGCGCCGCTGCGGCCGAGCGTGGCGAGGTCCTCGCCGGGCGGCATCGGCGTGGCCTGCTGGGCGACGCGGGTCAGGATCACCGTCTGGCCGACGGTGGGGACGGTCAGTTCCCGCTTGAGGGCGGCCGCCGCCGCGGCGAACGCGGGCACGCCGGGGACGACCTCGTAGGGGATGCCGGCCGCGTCCAGGCGGCGCATCTGCTCGGCCACCGCGCTGAAGATCGACGGGTCGCCGGAGTGCAGCCGGGCCACGTCCAGACCCGCCTCGTGGGCCCGTACGCACTCGGCGACGATCTCGTCCAGGTTCAGCCCCGAGGTGTCCACCAGCCGCGCGTCCGGCGGGCATTCGGCCAGCAGCTCGCGCGGGACCAGGCTGCCCGCGTACAGGCAGACGGGCGCGGCGGCCAGCGTCCGGGCACCGCGCACGGTGATCAGGTCGGCGGCGCCGGGGCCCGCTCCGATGAAGTACACGGTCATGGCTGATCCTTCGCGCTCGCGGTGTCGGACTCGGAGAGGGGGGAGGCGGTGGTCGAGGCGGACGGTTTGGCGACCGACCACTGGGTGACCGGCATCGCCTGCCGCCAGCCGGTGAAGCCGCCGACCGGCACGGCGTGCGAGACGGCCAGCTTCACCAACTCGCCGCCGTGTCGCCGGTAGTGCTCGGCGAGGACCGCCTCCGACTCCAGGGTGACGGTGTTGACGACCAACCGGCCGCCGGGCGCCAGCGCCGTCCAGGCCGCGTCGAGCAGGCCGGGCGCCGTCAGCCCGCCGCCGATGAACACGGCGTCGGGGGCGGGCAGCCCCTCCAGGGCCGCCGGCGCCGCGCCGACGACCACGCGCAGGCCCGGCACGCCCAGCGCCGCCGCGTTGCGGGTGATGCGGGCCGCCCGCTCGGGGACCCGCTCGACCGCGACCGCCCGGCAGGACGGGTGCGTACGCATCCACTCGATGCCGATCGAGCCGGAGCCGCCGCCGATGTCCCACAGCAGCTCCCCGGGGGCCGGAGCCAGCGCGCACAGCGTCGCCGCGCGCACGTGCCGCTTGGTGAGCTGCCCGTCGTGCTCGTACGCCACGTCCGGCAGTCCGGGCGTCGCGCCGAGCCGGGGCGCCGGGTGCGAGGGGTCGCGCCGGCAGTCGACGGCGACGACGTTGAGGGGATCGCCGGGCGGGTGCTCCCAGTCCAGCGCGCGGCCCTCGTACGCGTCCTCGTGCTCGGAGCCGAGCCGCTCCAGCACCCGCATCCGGCTCGGGCCGAAGCCCCGCTCGCGCAGCAGCGCCGCGAGGGCGGCCGGGGAGTCGGCCCCGGCGCTGAGCACCAGCACCCGCCGTCCCTCGTACAGCGCCGCCGCCACCCGGGCGACCGGGCGGCCGACGACGGTGACGACCTCGGTGTCCTCCACCGGCCAGCCCAGGCGGGCGCAGGCGTAGGACACGGAGGAGGGGTGCGGGTGGATCCGCAGGGCGTCGGGGCCCAGCTCCTCGGACAGGGCCCGGCCGATCCCGTAGAACATCGGGTCGCCGCTGGCCAGGACGACGATGCGGCGCCCCGCGTGTTCGGCCGTCAGCTTCGGCACGGCCGGGCGCAGCGGGCTGGGCCAGGCGACGCGCAGCCCCGGGCACTCGGCGGCCGGCAGCAGGTCCAGCTGGCGCGGCCCGCCGATCAGGACCTCGGCCGAGGCGAGCGCGGACCGCGCGCCGGCGGTGAGCCCGGCCCAGCCGTCTGCGCCGACGCCGACGACCGTCACGGGTACGGGGGGTGCTGCGGAGCTCACTGAGCGGTACCTCGGGGAACGGTCGAAGGGGTGTGCGGCGGATGGACCCGCAGCTTACTGGGGTGCAGGCCCGGTTCCAGTGCCAGGGTGACCAGGACGGAGGCGGCCGCCAGCACGGTGATCGCGAGCGCCGGGGAGGTGTACTGGGCGAGCGCGCCGGCCAGCGCCGCGCACACCCCCTGGAGGGTCAGCATCCCGGCCGAGTGGAGCCCGAGCGCCTGGCCCTGGGTGCCCTCGGGCAGCAGCGGTACGAGGCGTTCCTGCATCAGGAGCCCGGCCGAGTAGCCGGTGGAGGCCAGGGCGACGGCGCCGGCGGCCAGCAGGGGGCCCGGTTCGAGGAGGAACACCAGATACGGGACGGCGAGCAGCAGCCGCAGCGGCGCCGCGAGCCGCACCCGCAGCCGCGGGGGCAGCCACCGGCCCGCGACGGTGTCCCCGACGAGCATCCCGGCGGCGGCGCAGCCGAAGAGCAGGCCCGCGTGGGCGGGGTCGTAGGGGACGAACAGGGACTCGCAGCCGACGATCAGGCCGTTGGGCACCCACAGGGCGAGGTACAGGGTCCGGCGGGCCGGGTGCGAGAGCAGGAGGCGGTTGACGCGCCAGGTCTCGCCCGGCCCGGCCCGACCGGCGGCCCGGGGCGCCCGGGGGCGCAGGCCGAGCACGACGGTCAGGGCCGAGGCCAGGCCGAGGGCGGCGGCCACCAGCAGCGCCCCGCGCGGGGACAGCGCGGTCAGCAGCAGCCCGCCGGCGGCGAAGCCGGCGATCTGCGCGACGCCCCCGCAGACGGCCAGCAGCGAACGGGCCGGCAGGTAGTCGTCGGGCGGGAGGATCTCGGTGAGCAGGCCGTAGCGCACGCCGCCCGCCAGGGAGTCGGCCAAACCCTGGCCCAGCAGGACCGCGAACGCCGCCCACAACGGCAGGCCGGGCGCGGCGAGCAGGGCCGTTCCGACGGAGGCCGCCGCCGCGAGGGCGGCGAGGGCGCCGCGCGGGGGCAGCCGGTCGGCGGCGGACAGCAGCAGCGTCGCGCCGAGCACCTGGGCGACGGAGGGGCCGAACATGGCCAGGGCGGACAGCAGCGGGCTGCGCGTGCGGTCGTAGACGAGGACGCCGAGGGCGAGCGAGCCGAGGGTGGAGGCGCCGATGCGCAGGGTGGCGGCCGCGAAGAACGGGGTGAACTCGGGCACGCGGGCGAGCGAGCGGTAGGTGCGGGGCATGCGGGGAGTCTCGGGGCGGGGTCGCGGGTCGCCTAATGTTTCGCGTGGGGGCGAAACCCGGACGGGGCACGCCGCGCGGCCGCCGGCGAGGCGGCAGGGCGACGGGCGGACGGGGTGACGCGGCGACGGGCCGACGGGCCGAAGGGAGGGCGGGGTCGTGGGGTGGTGGCGCATCGACACCGACGCGCTCGCGGGCAGCCGTTTCGTGCTCTCCGCGCCGGCCGAGACCGTGGCCGCCCTGATGGCCCTGCACTGGCGCACCGCGGCCCACCCCGGGGACCGGACCTGGCTCGCGCGGACCCTCCCGCCCTACGAGGCCCACCTGGCCGCCGACCCCGTCGCCGCCGCCCTCGTACGGGCCGCCTTCGGACGGCAGTGGATCGCCGGCTTCCTCACCCCGCCGCCCGACGGGCGCCCCGTGGAGGAGGAACTGGCCGTGATCCGGGCGACCCCGGACGCGGTGGTCCGTACCGACCTGCGCGCCGCCTCCGGACCGCTGCCCGAGGTCCTCCACCGGGCCCGGGGCCTGGGGCCGAGGACGGCCGAGGTGCTGGAGTGGGTGTGGGAGCGGGCCGTACGCCCCGACTGGGAACGGCGGCGCCGGGTCGCCGAGGCCGACGTCCTGGTGCGGACCGGGCACCTGAGCCGGGGCGGCTGGGCCGCGGCCCTGTCCGGGATGCGGCCGGGCATGGCGTGGCTCGGGGAGGGGCGGCTGCGGATCAACCTCCAGGACCGGCCGCCGCGCGAACTGTCGGGGGACGCGGGGCTGGTGTTCGTCCCCGTGACGCCCGGACACGGGTGGGTGTCCTGGACGGGGCGGCGGCGGCACGCGCTGGTGTACCCCTGCGAGGGGCAGCTCACGCAGGCGGTCGGCGGGGCCGGGGCCCCGGCCGGGACCGCCCCGCGGGCGCTGGTGCGGCTGCTGGGACCCGTGCGGGCACGGGTGCTGGTGTTGCTGGAGAGCCCCAAGTCCACGACGCAGCTCGTCGCCGTGACGGGGCTGAGCCTGGGCGCGGTGGCCGGGCAGCTCAAGGTGCTGCTGGAGGCCGGCCTCGTCCTGCGCCGCCGCACGGGCCGCACGGTGCTCTACACCCGCCTCCCCGCGGGCGACGTCCTGGTCAAGGCCGCCTCGCCCCCACCCTGACCCGGATCGACGGCCGGGCCGCCGGGACCCGGATCGACGGCCGCCCCCCGGGACCCGGCTCGCCGCGGGCGAAGCGCGCCCCCCGACCGCCCCCGCCCGCCCCGTCGCGCATCCGTCCGCCCCCGACCGGGGTCTGACGCGGCGCGGCGCGGCGGCGGGACACTCGACCGCATGGACGACACTCCGGACAACCACCCAGACCGCACGGGGGGCGACGGGCCGACGGACGACCACGCCCTGGTCCTCGGAGCCGGCCTGGCCGGGCTGCTGACCGCCCGGGTGCTCGCACGGCGCTTCGCGCGCGTGACCGTCGTCGAGAAGGACGAACTCCCCTCGGACGGACCGGACTTCCGGCCGGGCGTGCCGCAGTCCCGGCACGCCCACCTGCTGTGGTCCAAGGGCGTGGAGGTGATCGAGCGGCTGCTGCCCGGCGTCACCGACGAGCTGAAGGCCGGCGGGGCCGCCCTGCTGGAGTCCCCGCGCGACTTCCTGTGGCTCAGCCCCGCCGACTGGTTCCACGCCGTGCCGGGCGCCCCGATCCTCGTCGCGAGCCGGGAACTGCTCGACTGGACGGTCCGCCGCGCCGTGCTGCGCGAGGGCGCGGGCCGGATCCGGATCACCGCCGGCCGCACCGTCACCGGCCTGCACCCCGGCCCGGACGGCCGCTCCGTCGCCGGCGTGACCCTGCGCGACACCACCGAGCCGCTCACCGCCCGCCTCGTCGTCGACGCCACCGGACGCACCTCTAAGACCCCCGCCTGGCTCGCCGCCCTCGGCCACGCCGCGCCGCGCACCACCCGCTACGACTCCCACCTCGGCTACTCCAGCCGCTACTACGCCGCCCCGAAGGACCCCGCCCGCCGCTGGCACGGCATGTACGTACAGGGCCGCCCCGACAGCCCGCGCGGCGGAGTGCTGGTCGCCCTCGACGGGGACCGCTGGCTGGTCACCCTCATCGGCAACGGCGAGCACGCCCCGCCGACCAAGGCCGACGGGTTCCTCGAATTCACCCGCGGCCTGCGCAGTCCCGCCCTCCACGACGCCATCCGCGACGCCGAGCCGCTCTCCGAACCCACCGGCTTCCGCGGCACCGCCAACGAGTGGCGCCACTACGAGCGCCTGGAGGACGGTCCCGACGGCCTCCTCGTCGTCGGCGACGCGGCCTGCCGTTTCAACCCCGTCTACGGACACGGGATGACCGTCGCCGCCCTGGGCGCGGACGCCCTGGACCGGGCCCTGACCGGCCTCGCCCTCGAGCGCGTCCCCGCGGCCACCCGCACCCTCCAGCGGCGCACCGCAGAGGCCGCGTCCGTCGCCTGGCAGATCGCCACCAGCGAGGACCTGCGCTATCCCGGCACGGAGGGGCCGCCGCCCGACCGCGCCACCCGCTTCCTCCAGGGGTACATGTCCCGGGTGATGGTCGGGGCCAACACCGACCCGGCCATCTCCGCCGCGTTCTTCGGGGTCCTGTCCCTGTCCGCCCCGCCGAACACCCTCCTCGCGCCGTGGACGGTGCTGCGCGTGCTGTCCAAGTGGCGCCTGCCCACGGCTCCGGCCACCGCCGCCTACCCGCCGCACCACCCCCCTCCGCCCTCCGGGGAGGGGTGAGGCGCCCGGTCCTCACCCGAGGGCGGGGTCAGTCCCGGATCGCCCGCTCGTAGAGGGCGGCGATCCCGTCGCCGAACCCGCTGCTGTACGAGGTCAGTTCGTCCCCGCCGCCGTCCCGACCGCCGATCAGCCCGATCAGCCGCCCCGTCGTGCCGAGGACGGGGCCGCCGCTCGTCCCGTTCGGTACGTCGGCGCAGTCCAGACGCAGCTGCGTCGGCCCGGCCGGCACGGCGGCGCCGGCGCAGCCGAGGGGCTCCTCGGAATCGTTCGGGTAGCCCACCAGCCGTGCGGCGGTGGGCAGTTCGGCGCGGAGTCCGATCGGGTGCGCGCCGGTGACCTCCTCCAGGCGTGGTCCCGGCGGGCCGGCGCGGCGCACCCGGATGAACGCCACGTCGTAGTCGGGGTCGGAGGACTCGACCCAGCGGGGGTCCACCTCGACGCGGGTGGGCACCCACACGCCGTAGGGGGCGCCGCCGTCCCGGTAGCCGGGGACGAAGGCGAGGTTGGTGCGGAAGCCGCCCGAGTACACGCAGTGCGCGGCGGTGGCGATCAGGTCCCCGCCGGGGGAGTGGACGACGGAGGCCGAGCAGTGGTGGTCGCCGTCCCAGTCGGCGCCGGGGGAGAACAGCGCCCCGATCGCCGCCTCGGCGGGAACCGCCCGTGCTCGCGGCGGATCGGCGGGCGGCGTGTCCGAGGGCGGCTTGTCCGGGGGCGGCGTCGCGCCGGTGGTCGGCGTCGGCGTCGGCGTCGGCCGTGCGAGGGGCGGTGCGGCCCGGGTGATCCGTTCCACCCCGGCTCCGGCCTCGTCGGCGAGCGCGGCGTTCTGCACGTAGGTCCCGCGCCCGGGATCCCCGGTGGCGAGGTGCCCGAACAGGACCCCGCGGCCCACCACGAAGGCCAGCAGCAGGCAGCAGGCGCCCCCGAGCGCCCACAGGCCGATGGTCCTTCGCCTCACCGCGCCGCTCATCCGTCCCCGCTCCGCCTTCGTCGTCGCTCCGCCCGCGCCCCGCGGCCCGTGCTCCCCCAAGGTGGCACACCCCCCGCGCACCCCCGTGGTCGGGCCGGGCAGGGCCGGGACGCGCGCCGCCCCGCCCCGGGGGTTCGGGGCGGGGCGGCGTCACCCCGGCGCAGGGCCGGGGATCAGGCGTCAGGCGTCAGGCGTCGGGCGTCACGGGGAGGGGGTCAGCTGGATCGTGGCCTGGTGCGTGGACGCCGACTCCCGCACGATCTCGATGCGGGTGCCCGTGTCCGGGACCTTGACGCCGACCTGCGGCAGGTCCGCGTTCCAGTACGAGCCGTGCCGGTCGTCGAAGACCGCCACGCCGGGGCGGGAGGGCACCGTCAGGGCGACCCCCGCCCTGTGCAGGGTGATCCGGTCCGTCGCGCGGGTGGAGAAGGGCGCGTCGAAGGTCTGGGCCCGCGCGTTCAGGAGGGTGCCGTCCGCGAAGCGCAACGGTTCGGGCCGCGCGTCGATCGGCAACAGCATGCCCGAACCCGGGTGCGCCTTGGTGGTGTTGTCGCTGTGGGCGGTGTCCCAGAGCCAGATCAGCACGCCCTGCTGGTAGGGGTAGAACTCCACCTTGTCGCCGCCGAACCCGAAGTTGTACGGCCCGGTCTTCAGGAAGGTGCCGTAGCCGGTGTGGCGGCGGTTCTCCACGAAGTAGGCGCGCGGGTGGGACGCGCTGCCCGTACGCCCCTCCGTACGAGACCACTTGACGGCCGTCCAGCCGTTCGCGCCCTGCTCCGCGCCGTCGCGCAGCACCTCCCGCACGGCGCCGTCGGGGGCGCCCGCCGTGACGCGTACGGCGTCGAAGGCGACGCCCCGCCCATGGGTGTTGCCGTCCGAGGTGACGCGCAGCCGCAGTCGGGGAACCGTTCCGGCGAAGCGGTCCAGCGGGACCTCCAGGGCGGCCCAGTCGGTCGAGGTGCCCGAGAGGCCCTTCTCGGGGACGGCCGCGCCGTCGACGGTGGCGGGCAGGGCGCTCCAGGTGGTGCCGCCGTCCGTGGAGGCCTCCACCGTCAGGAAGTCGAAGTCCCGCTCGATGTCGTACCAGACCCGGGCGTCCAGCCGGGCCGAGGAGGCCCCGGTCAGGTCGACCGTACGGGTCAGGGTGTTGTCCATGAAGTCGCCCGTACCGCTCCACCACTGGCTGCCGCCCTCGTACGGGTCGGCCAGCTCGGTCCGGGTGACGGACGGCGGCAGGTGCACCAACAGGGCTTGCGGATCACGGGTGTTGTAGCCGGAGACGCCGAGGACGGCCCGGGTGCGGCGGCCCGCGTCGGCCTCCGTGTACTCCAGCCAGCCCAGCTGGAGCTTGCTCCAGGGGTCGAGGTCGCCGGGGAACTCCCCGGTGGTGTTCGCCCCCTTGCCCAGGTAGGAGGCCGAGGACATCAGCGACCAGAAGTTGACGCTGTTGTCGCCGTCCGAGCTGTAGAGGTCCGGCAGGCCCAGGTCGTGTCCGAACTCGTGGGAGAAGAGGCCCGCGCCGCTGTTCTCGCCGCCGGTCAGGTAGTCCCCGGCCCAGATGCCGGTGTCACCGACCGGGGTGCCGCCCGCCTTGTTGCCCTCCGGGCCCGCGCTGCCGGCCTGGTTCCAGTACGCGAACCAGCGGTGCGCCCACACGGCGTCCTTGCCCTGGGCGCCGCCGCCCCAGGTCTGGTCCTTGCCGGCGTGCACGACCACCAGGTGGTCGAGGTAGCCGTCCGGTTCGTCGAAGTTCCCGTCGTGGTCGGCGTCGTAGCGGTCCCACACGTCGTACTCGGCGAGCTGCCGGCGGATCTGTTCCGGGGTGCGGCCCTTCGCGCGCTCGGCCCCGTACCAGGCGGCCGTGGCGTCGCGGATCATGTCCCAGTTGGTGCGGCACTGGCCGGGCTCGGTGCAGTTGTCGGTGCCGTAACGGGCCTCGTTGAAGGGCAACTTGACCCAGTCCGTGACCGTGCCGTCCAGGTCGTAGCGGCCGGAGGACTGGAGGCGGTAGTAGGCCCGCATCGAGGCCGATCCGGGCTCGGTGGAGAAGAACTGCCGCTGGTAGTAGGCGCGGTCGAAGTCCTTGCGCCACAGGGTGTGGTTGTCCTCCTTCGTGGGCTTGCCGATCGTGTTGTGCAGGGGCCCGGGGGTGCCGCCGAAGCGGGGGTCGGTGGCCTCGCCGAATTCGGCGAGGATGACGAACACCTTGTCCTTGCGCTCACGGGCGAGTTCGACGTACCGATCGCCGATCTTCGCGGTGCGCGGGAGGGTGCCGTCCGCCTCGGCCCGCAGTCCGGAGGCGCGCGCGGAGTCGGGGGCGGAGCCGCCGGCGGCGATCTCCTCCAGGGCCTGCCGGCGCAGGGACTGGCGCTGGAGTTCCAGCGGGGCGGGCGGTGGGGCCGCGGCGTGCTCGGGGGCCTGCGGGGAGACCTGTGTGGTGGGCGGGGGCGGCGCGGTGGCCGCCTGGGCGGGTGGGGACAGCAGGGTCAGGGCGGCGAGGGATATCACCGCTCCCGCCGAGGTGAGCAGGAGTTCGAGGCGACGTCTGCGCAACGTGGTCGGCCTTCCGGAGGGGTGCGTCGGGCTTCGAGCGAAGCGGAGGTAATATTTCACATGTCACACGTGATGGATAGGGGGTGGGTGGGAGCGGGACGCTCCCACCCGAACTACCCTCGTCCCGCGCGCCGTTCCGTCGCCGCGCCGCCCGCCGCCGCCCCTTGAATCCGGCGCGGATCCCACCGCATCCTGATGATCACCGCAACATGCCCCACCGGTACTCAGGAGCCCCCGTGCCGCACAGCCGCCACATCCCGTTCGAACGCCTGCACAACTTCCGTGACCTGGGCGGATATCGGACCGCCGACGGCCGCACCCTCGCCTGGGGGACCCTCTACCGCGCCGACTCCCTCGGCAAGCTGAGCGGCGCCGACTGGGACCGCTTCCTCGACCTCGGAGTACGGACCGTCATCGACCTGCGCTACCCCTGGGAGATCGAGGCCAAGGGCCGGATACCGGAGCCGGAGCGCTTCGCGTACGCCAACCTCAGCATCGAGCACCGCCCCTACGACCAGGCCGCCATCGACCCGGACGTCGACCCCTGGCGCTACCTCGCCGACCGCTTCGCGGAGGTCGCCGAGGACGGGGTCGAGGAGATCCGCGGCGCCCTCGAACTGATCGCGGACGGAACCGGTCCGACCGTCTTCCACTGCACCTCCGGCAAGGACCGCACCGGCCTGATCGCCGCCTTCGTCCTGACCCTGCTGGAGGTCCCCGAGGAGGAGATCCTCGCCGACTTCGCCCTCACCGAGCTGGCCACCGCCCGCCTCACCGCCGACTGGCACGCCGCCCACCCCGGCCGCACCATGCGCTGGCCCTCGTACGGTCGCGCCCCGGCCACCGTCATGTCGCTGGTCCTCGCCGACCTGACGACCCGTTACGGATCCCCCGCGGCCTACCTCACCGAGACCGTCGGCATCACCCCGGACACCGTCGCCCGCCTGCGGGCCCGCCTCCTCGTCTGACGCGCGCCGCGCGGGGGCCGTGCCGGGCCCGGCGAAAAACCCGGTGCCCCCGCGCCCGCCCCGCCCCTAGACTCACCGACACGCCCCGCCCGACGGGCCCGGCGTGATCCGATGCCGAGCGAAGAGACGAGAAGGGGAACCAGGCCATGCGTACGCACACCGACCGTGCCGCCGCCTCCGTTCCCCCCTGCCGGTACGACGTGATCCTGGTGTCCCGCCGCGTGCGGTGACCGGCTGCGCGGCCGTCACCGTACGCCCCCGGCGCACGCCCGGGCTCTTCCCCTCCCCGCCCCCTCCGCAGGCCCCTCGGGCCGCGCGACGGGGGGTGACGGGGGTGCTCCCGTGCCGTGACCGGGACCATCGCGCCGCCAACGCCCCGTCATTCGAAAGGCCCCCGGCCATGCGCGCCACCCCGATCCACGACACCCTCCGCGCCGTCCGCAACATCGGCATCCTCGCCCACGTCGACGCCGGCAAGACCACCGTCACCGAGCGGATCCTCTTCGCCACCGGCGCCGTCCACAAGCGCGGCGAGGTCCAGGACGGCACGACCGTCACCGACTTCGACGCGCAGGAACGCGACCGCGGCATCACGATCTTCGCCGCCGCCGTCAGCTGCACCTGGGACGGTCACCGCATCAACCTCATCGACACCCCCGGCCACGTCGACTTCGCCGACGAGGTCGAGCGCTCCCTGCGGGTGCTCGACGGGGCGGTCGCCGTCTTCGACGCCGTCGCCGGCGTCGAACCGCAGAGCGAGTCCGTCTGGCGGCAGGCCGACCGGTACGGCGTCCCGCGCATCGCGTTCGTCAACAAGCTGGACCGGGCCGGCGCCGACCTGGACGGAGCCGTCGCGTCCCTGCGCGAACGGCTCGGCGCGGTCCCGCTGGTGGTCCAGCTGCCGATCGGCCGCGAGGACGGCTTCACCGGAGTGGTCGACCTCCTGCGCATGCGCGCCGTGCTGTGGCCCGCCGGCGGCGGGGAACGGCAGGACGCGCCGGTCCCCGAGGACCTGCGCGAGGAGGCGGCCCGGCGGCGCCGCCTGCTGGAGGAGACCGTGGCCGAACTGCACCCGGACGCCCTGGAGGAGTTCTGCGCCACCTCGACCGTGACCGAGGCCACCCTGGTGCGGGCCCTGCGCGAGCTGACCCTCGCCGGGGACGGACTGGTCGTGCTGTGCGGCTCGGCGTACCGCAACCGCGGCGTCGAACCGCTGCTGGACGCCGTACGCGACTACCTGCCCGCACCCGCCGACATGCCGCCCGTACGGGGCACGTCGGCGGACGGGAACACCGAGACGCGGCGCGAGCCGGACCCGGCGGCGCCGTTCACCGCGCTCGCCTTCAAGGTGACGGCCACCCCGACCGGGCGGCTGACCTACCTGCGCGTCTACGCCGGAACCCTGCGCAAGGGCGACTCCGTCCTGGACGCGGGCGGCGGCCGGACCGAACGGATCGGTCGGATCCTGCGCGTCCAGGCCGACCGGCACGAGGAGAGGGAGGAGGCCACGGCCGGTGACATCGTCGCCGTGATCGGGCTGAAGACGGCCCGCGCCGGGACGACCCTGTGCGCCCCCGGGGCGCCGCTGGTCCTCGAACCGCCCTCGGTGGCCGAACCGGTGGTGTCCGTCGCCGTCGAGGCGGCGCGCGGCACCGAGACCGGCCGGCTCGCGACCGCGCTGGCCCGCCTCACCGAGGAGGACCCCTCCCTGGTGGTGCGTTCCGACGCGGAGACGGGCCAGACCGTGCTGTCGGGGATGGGCGAACTGCACTTGGAGGTGGCGGTGGAGAAGATCCGGCGCGGCCACGGGGTGGAGGTCGTCGTGGGTCGGCCGCAGGTCTCCTACCGGGAGACCGTCGTGGCCGGGGTCACCGGCTTCGTCCACCGGCACGTCAAACAGGACGGCGGATCGGGCCAGTTCGCGCACGTCGTCCTCGACGTCGAGCCACTGGACGGGCCCGGCTTCGAGTTCCGCTCGACGGTCACCGGCGGACGCGTCCCGCAGGAGTACGCACGGGCCGTGGAGGCCGGCTGCCGCGACGCCCTCGCCGAGGGACCCCTCGGCGGGCATCCGGTGACGGGCCTGCGGGTGGTCCTCACGGACGGGGCGACCCACTCCAAGGACTCCTCGGAGATGGCGTTCCGGGCGGCCGGCCGGTTCGCGCTGCGCGACGCCCTGCGCGCGAGCACCCTGGAGCTCCTGGAGCCGGTGGCCGAGGTCACCGTGACCGTCCCCGAGGACGGCGTCGGGGGAGTGCTCGGCGACCTCGCGGCCCGCCGCGCCCGGATCTCGGGGTCCACCACCGAGGGCGGGACGGCGCTGCTCACGGCGACGGTGCCGCTGGCCGAGCTGTTCGGCTACGCGTCCCGCCTGCGCGGCCGCACCCAGGGCCGCGGCACGTTCACGGCCCGCCCGAACGGCCTCGCCCCGGTCCCGGCGGCGACGGCGGCCACCCTCCTGGGCGGCTGACCGACCGGGCCCTCCGGCCCACCCCGCCCCGCCGGGGTGGGCCGGAGGGCTCCGGCGCCCCGGGGCCCGGGAACCCACGGCCCCTTCGGTCCCCCCGGTCCCCCCGGCCCCCGCCTCCGTCCGGTCAGCTTTCGGCGAGCACGATGATCCGGTCCGCGTCGGTGAAGCGGATCCGTTGCCGCTTGTCGGGGTTCAAGTGCACCCCGTGCGCCGGCGCGGTCCCCGACCCGGCGGCCGAGCGGTAGCCGACCGCGCACTCGCGCCGCCGCCCGGCCGACGCGACCACGGTCGCGAAGCTGACCTCCCGCCCGGTCCGGACGTAGTCCGCGGCCGGCCTGAGGTACAGCTCGTGGCCCTCCGCGTCGAACAACTCCGCGAAGACGGCCGCCAGATGGCGGTTCTCCGAGATCTGGGTCATCAACAGGCTGATCAGGTGGCCGCTCACGATGAAGTCGGCGCCCTCCCGGGCCGGCGCGAGCAGCCGGTTGCCGTCGTCGGACAGTTCGGTCGTCAGCGCGAGGCGACGGTTCGCGGCCCGCTGCACGGCCCGCAGGTGCAGGAGCGTCACCAGCGTCCGGTCGTCGGCGAGCGCCTCCGGGTCGACCGCCCGCCCGGCGGGGACCACGGCCGTGGGGGAAGGCAGGGCGAGGGGGAGGGCGGGGAGCGTCGCCGGATCCGTCTCGCCCATCACGATCACGGCGTCGTACGCCGGCACGTCCAGCTTCGCCAGCACCCGCGCGTCGGTGACGTCCGCGTAGAGGAAGGCCACTTCGAGGTGGCGGCGCATCACGGCGAGGGCGACCGGCCCGCCGGCGTCGATCCCGTCCCCGGCGAGCGCCACCACGTCGAGGGTGGTTCCGGGGCCGACGTACCGGTCGAGCTGGTCCACGACCAGCGGGGAGCGACGGTTCCAGCCGAGCAGCAGCAGCCGCTGGGCCGGCGGGGTCCGGGGGCCGGCCGTCACGATCGCGTCCGGCTCCACGCAGCCGGACACGTCCTGCGGCACGGCCGTGTCGTCGTCCCGCGATACGACGACGATCCGGTCGCCCGCCCCGATCTCGGCGCCGGGGTCCGGATTGAGCGCGACGGAGCCGTCGGCGCGCAGCAGCCCGACCACCGAGGACGTGGCGAACGCCAACAGGGCCTCGCCGAAGGCGCGCCCGCCCAGGGCGCCGGCGGGGACCGTGTAGAACTCGTCGCCGTCGAAGTCCAGCAACTCCTGGTAGACGAGGGACAGACCGGGCTGCCTCGCGGTCTGGACGAGGAGTCGCGCGGTGATCTCGTCGACGCACAGCACGTGTCCCGCCGGCCCGGCGGCCAGCGAGGCCGTCCCGTGGTGGCGGGGTTCGCGGACCGCGGCCACCACCACCGCCTCGCCGTCCTCCCCGAGGGCGACGGCGTCGACGACGGCGGCGTCGAGCGCGAGCAGCGTCTTCACGACCTGCGCGTCGCCCGCGTCCCCGCCGGGCGGCAGGACGAGCACGGCCTTCGCCGTCCCCGGGCTCACCCGACGCAGCGCGGCCGGGTCGGTGGTGCTCCCGTTGCGGCAGATGATCCGGGTCCGGCCGCGGTCGGGAAGCCGGGCGGCGATCTCCTCCTCCATCTCCACCTTGTCCTTCGGGGCGAGCACGGCGACGGCCGACCGGCGCTGGTTGGCGCCCGCCTCGACCAGCTCCCCGAGCACCGGGAAGACCTGGTCCGACCAGCCGAGGACCACGGTGTGCCCGGCCTCGACCACGGTGGAGTGCCCCAGGCGCAACGCCATGAGGCGTCGGTCGATGCCGGTGGTGATCAGACTGACGAGCGTCGACACGAACAGCAGCGCGATCAGGGCGAGCACCACCGAGGCCAGCACGTGGACGGGGGAACCGGTCGCCCCGCCGATCTTCAACGTCTGCCCGATGCTGGCCCACATGGCGAGGAGCCGCCCGGAGAGGGTGGCCGGGGCCGGTCGGTCGGACCAGACGAAGACGGCGCTCACCGGGACGACGGCGATCAGGCAGGCCAGGGCGAACCAGCCGATGAGCAGCCGCGTGCCGCCGGCGACGAGACGGTCGAACCGGTAGCGGTACCGGAGCCGCAGCCGCAGGGCCCTGGTGTACTGCTGAGACTCCTGCGAGTCCTGCGACTGCTGCGCCACGCGAGCTCCCGGGACGTGAACGAGACGACGCGCCCGCGGGGGCGCCCCGACGCGGTCCGCTCCCGACCGGGGACGCTCCCGATCGGGCGCGCGTCCACCCTAGGCAGGTGCGGCCGGCGGGCCGCCCGGAGTGCCTCCGGCTCACCCGGAGGTATGAAACGCGCAGGTCGCGCGCCCGCGCATACTGGAGCGGTGACCGAGAATTCGCTGCCCCCCTGCCCCGTGTGTTCGAGCGCCTACACCTACGAGATGGGCGCGCTGCTGGTGTGCCCCGAGTGCGCTCACGAATGGCAGCCCGAGGCCCCGTCGGCCTCCGGCTCCGGGGAGGCGCCGGGGGCCAGGGTCGTCAAGGACTCCGTCGGCAACGTGCTCGCCGACGGGGACACCGTGACGGTCGTCAAGGGCCTCAAGGTCAAGGGCAGCCCGTCGGGCATCAAGGCCGGTACGAAGGTCCGCAACATCCGCCTCGTCGACGGAGTCGACGGCCACGACATCGACTGCCGCATCGACGGATTCGGGGCGATGCAGCTGAAGTCGAGCGTGGTCCGCAAGGTCTGACCCCCGCCCGGGGCGGCGCCCCCCCGCCCCGGGGCAGGGCGCCGCCGGTGTCACGCGACCTCGATGCCGTATCCCCGTACGAGCTCCTCCAGGCCGTGGTCGTAGCCCTGCCCGACCGCACGGAAGCGCCACTGCGCGCCCCGACGGTAGACCTCGGCGAGGAGCAGCGTCCGCTCGCTGGTGGCGGCGTCGAGGGCGGCCTGCGCCAGCGCCGACGCGTCACTGCCCGGTGCGACCGTGATCTGGAGGGCCCCGATGTCGCCGAAGGTGGCGGCCCCGTCGATCGCCGCCGCGATCGCGACGCGGTGGACGGCGGGCGGCAGGGCGGCGAGGTCCAGCGTGACGGTCTGCTCCGTCGGGCCGTCACACAGGAGCCGGGTGGCTCCGTCGGGGCTCTCCGGGGCGCCGTAGAAGACGAAGTCCCCGTCGCCGGATACCTGTTCGTCCTCGTCGAGGACGAAGGCGACCACGTCGATCTCGCAGTCCGTCTGCCGCGCCCAGGAGGCGCTCAGGTGCCAGCGGCCGTCGACGGGCAGGGCCGGCAGATCGACGACCCCGCCGCGGGGGAGGACCTCGGTGGACGCGCCGCCGTGGCCCGGGACGTCGGCGTCGGCGTCGGCGTCGGCGTCGGCCCGTACGGGGGCCGGCGCCCCGAGCCAGGCGGGATCGTGGACCGGCAGGCCCATCGACGTGATGCGGGCCATGCGGCGGTCCTGCTCGCCGCCGGGCAGGAGCACGATGTCGGTGACGCTCGCCGACAGGTTGATCGCGGCGGCACCGCCCATCTCCACGACCCGGGTCCGGCAGTCGGCGGCCTCCTGGTGCGAACCGCCCAGCACCAGGACCCGCCGCCGCCCGAACGGCTTGGCGACGAACGCGGCCGGGGCGGACGGGGTGGCCGCGGTGGTCGGGGCGGGGGCCGGGGAGGAGGTCCGCGCCGGCTGCTTCTGATGGGGCGTTCCGGGCCGCACGTCCTCCAGCAGCTTCACGAACGCCGCCTCGTCGAGGACGGGAACCCCTTCGGCGACGGCCTGGCGCGCCTTCGCCGAGCCCGAGGCGGCGTCGTTGGTCACGAGGACACTGGTGTGGCGGCTGACCGACCCCACCACGTTCAGGCCGGCGGCGACCGCGCGGGCGACCAACTCGGCCCGGGCCAGGTCGGTCTCGCCCGTCAGCGCGACCTTCATCCCCTGCACCAGCGGGCCGCCCGCCTCCGGACGGCCGGGGTTGCGGTAGGCGCAAGGGGTCTTCGGCGGCTTCGGCGCGAACTTCGGGTCCTGCCGGGGCGGGCAGGGCACGAGCGGCAGCGGCAGGTCCAGCCGTACGGCCTCCGACAGCGACGCGCGGAAGATCCCCGCGAGGACACGGGTGTCGTCGAGCGCGTCGTGGGCCCTGCTCTGCGGTACGCCGTAGTGCGCGGCCAGCGACGCCAGGCTGAGGTCCGCGGTCGGCGGCTCCACGCGCCGGTTCAGCGCCAGCGTGCACAGGCGCCGCGCGACGGGCAGGTGGAGCCGGGCGCGCGCGAACTCGTGCGCGAGGAAGTCGTAGTCGAACTGCGCGTTGTGGGCCACCAGGACCCGGTCCCGCAACAGCGCGCCGACGCGCCCCGCGACCTCCTCGAACGGGGGAGCGTCACGCAACCGCTCCGCCGTCAGCCCGTGCACGTGCACCGGACCCGGATCGCAGCCCGGGTTCACGAGGGTGCTGAACTCCCCGTCCGGCGCCCCGTCCGGCCCGAACGTCAGCACCGCGATCGACAGTATTCGGTCGCGCCGCGCGACCAACCCGGACGTCTCGACGTCCACCAGCGCCCAGTGGTGCGCGTAGTCGGGCAGGTGCGAGGCGTCGAACGCGGCGATATCGGAAAGCATGACGCAAAGGATCACCGCCAAGCCGCGACCGGTACAACCCGAATGGCCATTTGTCCCATTTCCCCGGGAGGGAACCTCCTGTAGACCCCACACCGCCCCGCCCCGGCGGGATCAGCGGCGAAGGCCGGTCATCCGGTTCCCGCGGCGCGCGGTGATCAAGCGCGCGCCGTGCGGGCTACAGCCAGTCGCGCTTCTTGAAGATGACGTACAGGCTCGTGCAGACGACCGCCATCAGCAGGATGGCGAAGGGGTAGCCGGCGGCCCAGTGGAGTTCGGGCATGACCTCGAAGTTCATGCCGTAGATGGTTCCGACCAGGGTGGGGGCGAAGAGGATGGCGGCCCACGAGGAGATCTTCTTGAAGTCGTCACCCTCAAGCTGCTGACCTGCGGAGATCGACGGTATGCAGGGTCTGGCCTGCGCCGATCCGCCTTCCCGGCCCTTTCGCCGTGCTGCCCGTTTGTACGGCCGATCCTCCCCAGCCGCTCCCCAACGGGGCTTCGTTCTCCCCAGATTCTCCCCAGCGGAGGCTGCCTCGGAAGGAGGATCGCCGCTGGTCGGGACCGTGATCCGTGCGTCAGGCTGCTTCCCGGGTGGTAGCCGGTACTACGAGCGTCGACCACGCGGCCAGGCATTGACGGCCTCCTCAGGTGGATGCCGCTGTAGCCATTTGCGTGCGGCTTCGTCGCCGAAGCCGTGCGACCGGAGGACTTCAAGGGCGACTGCTCGTACTTCTCGCGCCTTGTCTACGAGGTTCAGGTGGGCCTTCATGCGCGCCACCACGTCGTCGTAGTCGTACTCATAGCGGCCGTTGACCTTCTGAGCGAACAGCGGCAGGAGTTTGTAGTAGCGGCGTTCGCTGATGCCGACTTGTGTCCACGGGTACCGGTCCGGCGCCTCGCTCTTCCGGTATTGCATGACCGCGATGCTCGCCTTCCGGCGCACGTAGCGACGAGTCGCCTCCGCGCCCCGCGCCGGATCGAAGCCGGGGTGGATCAGTTGTTCTAGGAGTGTTGCGGCCGCAGCAGCGCTGTTTGGGGCGCGGGTCTCACGCTGGATGCGATCGACCTGCCGCGGGTACGCCATCGCGACGGCGTTCGTCAGCGCTGGCTCGTCGCCCCTGATGTAGCCGTGCCAGTAGGCCTTCAAGACCACCTGGCACGCGATCTCGTAAGAGGTCGAGACGGGGTCGAGGGTGATGGTTGGTATGCCGTGGCCATGGATAGCCTTCGCAAACCTCCTCCACGGGCGATCGACAGGACGCTGAACCTGCTCGGTCCAGATGCGTGCTGTGAATGCCCAGTCTGCGGGGTGCCGCGTCATTGGGACCACGACGAGCATGGCCTCGGTGGCTGCAAGCGGCGGGATCTGTCCGTTGGTACTGGCCTCGTCCAGCAGCAGCTCGTAGAGCCGTCCGTCGTCTTCGGTCTCGCTCGTCACCCAAACGAGACGCCGCGAGATTTGGATCCACCATCCGTTGACATTGACCCCGAGGATCGGGACGTAAAAGCGAAATGCAGGGTCCATGATGCGGCGAAAGAGATCTTTTCGCTGCTCGTGGTCCACAGAGGTGCCCAGCCAGTGGAGGACATGGTCCGCCGACAGGCGCCCCGTCTGCGATGCCCCGGCGGTGAGTCTGCCGGCAATCCAGAGTGCGTCGGACACACGCGCGGCACTGGGGACAGGGCTGGCCAAAGGTGAGACCTGTAGGACGTTCGCAATCTCGCCGTTCACCGGGTCAGGGACCTCCCATGCACCCGCCCCTGGTTCCATCGAGCCGACCCGCAGGTCTGGGATGTCCACGAAGGGCAAGCCGTTGGGCTCTATGACTGAGGTCGCTCGGCGCGGCGGCTGGAAGCTACGGCCCGAGAGAACGTCGATCTCGCGGCCGGTCTGTACGAGCACGTCCGTCAGCATCTGGCGGTCTGGGCTACCGCCGATCAGCTTCATGGCCTCGTCGACAATGCCCTCAGACCAATGTCCCATGCGGGCAGTATATGAGGGTATGGAGAATGCAAACACCAGTCTCATGCGGGCGCAATCGCACGAGTGGGCCTGCGGCCGCGAGGAGGAAGCCCGCAAGGAGTCGGGCCGCAAAGCCCGCAGGGCCTGCACGAAGGAGGCGGCTCGATGAGCTCACCGCTTCAGCAGTCGGCCGCGTCCTCCACGCCGGCTCCGCCCGGTCCGAACGGCCGGCGGATGCTGGGCGGGACCGTCCTCGGCGGCGGAGGCGCCATCGGTGCGCTCGCCTTTGTGGGGGCCCCATGGTGGGCGGTGGCCGTTGCTGTCGTCCTCACCATCACCGCGGCCTTCGGCATCCTCACCGCGTTGGTGCTTATGCCGTCGGACTCCGAGCACAAAAGGGACCTGTGGCTGGCCGCTATGCGGTACCGCGACCGACGCTCCCAGCGTACCGAGCAGCGCAAGGTGCCCGTCTCGCGGAAGCCCCGGAAACACGCCCCCCGACGCAGCCGCACCGAGTAGGAACCCGCACGGCATGAAACCGGGTTCGATCCGCAGCCCAGCGACAAGTGTGGGCCGAACCCGTTTCACCATGACGCCACGTCAGGGGCAAGCCGCGGAGGGCGGCCTCGTGCTCCCGCCTGTGATCCACGAGACAGAACCTGTGGCGGACATCAGGAGACGCGAAGCGCTTCCGGGAGGAAGCGGTCGATCTCTGAGCTGGTGAACGTCATGTCCTCGTCGATCTGCAGGGCTCGCTGCGCAGCCCGGTAGGCGCTACTCGATGTGTCCGGTGCCAGCCGGTAAACGTGGTTCAGCTTCTCGAGTAGCTCGTCTCTGCGGCGAGGTATGTCCACGGATTGCGGGTCGGTCTGTATGTCGGTGAGCAGGTGCAGATACAGCTCCCGGATGTACCAGAGCTCCTTGGCGGCGGCACGGTGCTGCTCGGCGACCTTCTCCGGAGTGAAGCTCAGATGGAAGATGGTGAAGGCCAGTGCCAGGGCGGAGGCTCCACTACTGATGTAGAGAAGAAGCTGCTTGTTCGTGATCACCGAGGCGAGCAGCGTCCCGGACGTCAGCGTCACAAGGGTGATGTTGACCCACTTGGCTTTGTCCGCCTTGGCGGCTTCCAGCTCGCGGGCCTTCTCGTGGGTCTTGTGCGAGTAGACGACGCGGCCGAAGGCTTCCCGGATCGCCTGCACGTTCGCCGTGTGCCCGGTGCCCTGGCTAGAACTCATACTGCTCCCCGAAGATCTTGCGCCACTCCAGTGCGGCCTCGATGTGCCGATTCTCGGATTCGAGCTGGCATGCCTTGACTGCTCGGGCGTGTGCGCTGGTTGCCCTGCTGAGCCAGGCGTCACCGTAGTGCTTGAACTCACTGGTGCCAGGGATCAGCCGGGAATGGTTGGCCTTCTTGGTCAGTTCGGCGAAGAAGTCGCGGACCATCCAGTCGTAGTAGACCGTGGACTCGCGGGCATAGGCCCATGTCTGCAGGAATGCGACGCTTTCCAGCTCCAAGACGAGTGACTTGATGGGTACAGAGCAACAGTCTTGCCAGGCCTTCATCATCTGGATGAGGCTGCGAGTGTTGCCGTTGGTCCGGGCGTCCGATTCAGCGATGTGAGCGATCTCAGCGTGGTGATCAACGTGCTGCCAGCCTCCCCCGTTGTGGGTGTTGGGCACGATCATCCCGCCGCCCTGCCGGCGCCATCCGGGCAGAACTTCCACCCTGTGCCTGGTGGAGAACTCGACGACCACGACCTGGCCGTCGCCTCGGATCTCGGTACGGGGGTAGCGACCGAGGAGCAGCCCCTTGATCTCCTGCAGGAGGGCTGACTGCCCGTTGTACCTGTACCCGGTGTAGCGGGTGTGTTCGTGTACGGGCAGGAAGAACAGCAGGTCGACGTCTCGCGGCGGGCTGATCGCCGTACCCTTCCCGTACGAACCGACGATCATCCGCCAGTCGTCCGTGTACTGGGCGTTGCTGTAGTGCCCGTGTAGTTTGCGGGCGATGGCATTGACGCTGGTCAGAGCGTCAGTGTGGTGCTCTTCCTTCGCCTTGATGTTCTTCAGGAAGGTGTTGAACCTGCTCGCCGTGCTCAAGTGCCCCCCTTGTTCGTGCTGGAGGGGTGAGCTTAGGGCCAGCCACCGACAATGACGGGTCTCGGGATCTCAACCTATCCGTCCACGGAGACCTGCGGTCCGCCCGCGCGGTACTGCCGGTGCGGGACTCGGGGTGGGCGTACCGTGCGGGAGGTGACCGATGTGACACGAGAAGACGATCTTTTCCGGTCTACCGGGCGGACACGGAAGATGGAGTCGGCCGGCCACTTAGGGGGAAGGGGGAGAGCCGTCCGCCTGCGGAAGGAAGGCCGGTAAGGAGGCTCACTTCAGGCCTTCGAGGTGAACGGCTCGTGGGTGGCCGCGGGCGGCGAGGGTCGATGTCACCCGCCCGACAGCACCGGTCACGCTCTCATGTTCCCAGACCCTCAGTGGTAGCCACCCGATGCGCAATAGGCGAGCGTCCGTCTCCTCGTCGCGCTGGACGTTTCCCGCGAGCTTCTGTCGCCACCATTCGCGATTGTGCTTCGGGTGGTGGAGGTGCTTCGGACACGCGTGCCAGAAGCACCCTTGGACGAAGACCGCAGTTCGCCACCTGGTGAAGGTGAGGTCAGCACGGCGCCGCGGCATTCCGGGCAGGGGCATGTCCACTCGGTAGCGGAAGCCCAGGGAATGGAGGGCACGCCGCAGCGCGAGTTCCGGCGCCGTGTCTCGGCGTCGTTGGGACGTCATCAGCTTGCGGGCGATAGCGTCCCGAGGTGGTGGTACGCCTCGGCGACCGGTGCGGGTCCTCATGACTTGCAAACCACCATCCGATCGATCTGGTCACTGGTGGCCAGACCGAACTGGTACGAGAGTGTGCTTCTGGGTGCGGCCCCGGCTTCAAGTGTGGTCGGTACGGGCGCACATCGTGGGCGTCGGCCGGTCCCTCAAGCCGTGGACGCGGGACCGCGAGGAGGATGAACGCGCCCCGAGCGGTGCCGCGTGATCCCTGCGGCCGACGATGTCGCCCCGACGTTTCACTGGCACGGGGCCAACGGCCCGCACATCTCGTCGCCTTGGTCCCGCGGTGACTACGCATCCTCGTTCCGGTGACCGTGGAGGCGGTACCCCAACTCGTCTGGATGACGCATCACCCGGGCAAGGCGCCAGGCGGTGTCGAAGGACAACCGACGACGCCCTTTCCTGAGCAGCAACCACAGAGCGAGCGTGCTGGTGACGGGGGCGAGCACCCAGCGTAAAACAGCCGTCTTCATCGGGCCTCGTCCGATAGGAGGGCGAGTTGGTGTGCCGTTTGCTCATCACCGAAAGTACGAACAGCGTCGACGAGGAGGGTGAGTAGTTCCTTGCGTCCTTCCGCGCTCAGGCCGACGACGAACTCGTGGAGCAGTTGGGCAGCTGTCACCCATCGCTGGCCTGGCTGCCACTGCTGGATATCGCGCACCAACTCGTCGAGGTCGCTGCCGCTGGGGGGACCGCCGAGTCGATTCCAGTTCTTCGACGTCCCCTCCAACAGCCCGTAGAGGCGGGCTGTGGACGGATTGGCGAGGATCTCCTCCCTGAGGAACGTCTCGCGTGCTCGAACCTGCCGTCGTGCCAGCTCGTCCAGATCGTGGTCGCGTCGGATTCTCTCCTCCTGTCGCTCGTACTCCTGCCGTAGGCCTTCCAACAGGAGAGCAGCCCTTCGAGTTGTGTCGTCCACGCGGACACGTAGTCGCACTGCGACCACCTCCACACCCTCTGCGGAGAGGGGAAGTTCCCTTTGGACGGCGACGGTGATGTCCTGCTCGGCGGCGTCTGGACGGAGGACGTCACACCGTTCGGCCTCCTCTTCGATTTGTCTCCTGGCGAGGCGTGGTGCTGTGTACCGATTCACCGGCTGGTTGGCGCCGGAGAGTCGCCAGGTCACTCGGATCTCGGTGGTGAAGAACAGCGACGGGTCCTTGCTCCTGACGCGGTCCGTCAAGACGGACGTCCAGACGGCCTCGTCTTCTGTCGAAGAATCTGAGGCCTTGACAGTTCGGCGCTTCATGCGACGTCGGCCTCCGCCGCACTGCCCTGAGGCTCGTCAACCGGAGTGCCTGCCGATGAGGGCAGAGCAGTGATCGGCTGCTGTCGGCGAGCGAGGAGGTCTTGGTCAAGCAGGGCGGACAGTTCGCGTTTGAGGCTTTCCCGTTCTGCGGAGTAGGGGCGGTCCAGCCCCTGCACCCACCACTGGGAAGAGGTGCGCAGAGTTTCCCGAAGAGCCGGCCCTTCGGCCCCTGGAACGTTCACGGCTTCGCGCAGGGTGTCGAGGACAGTGGACTTGAGTGTGTGCGATTCCAGTGCCGCGTCGAGCCACGTGAAAACGCCCTTGTCCAAGTCTCGTTCCCCTGCCGGTCCCGCAGCCTGGCGCAGCAGAGTGCGCCAGCCTGTCACGAGCCCTTGCAAGGTGGGGCGGAAGCTGTCCTCCTCGTCGCGGTTCTCCTCGGTCATTGCTTGGAGGAGCGGCGGAAGGCCGGCTGTCTCGGGTGGCGAGTTGAGCGCTAACGCGGTGAATGTGCGGTGTCCGACGGTCTGGCTCGTCGTGTCCGACTTGCACCAGTCGATGACGTATCCGAACAACATCTGCCGTACGGTGGGGTCCTCCCAAAGAACGCGCACGGCCTCGCGCAGCGCATCGATCACATCGGGATGACCTTGGGCTGCCACATTCCTGAGCCGGCGTAACGCTTTGGCGGTATGGCGGCGGCCGAACGCGCCTGTACACACGTCTACCACGGCTCGTTGGAGGTGGGGTTGGCTGCGGTTCGACCAGGCGAGCAGCATGGAATGGATATAGGGCGCGCTCACGGCGTGGATCGCGGCGGAGTCCAGAATTTCAACAGCCAGAGGCCACAGCTCCCTGGTGGTTCCGTGCTTGTGCCACTCCTCGACTATCCGCTCGAGCGGCGTCTGACGCCGATGCCGAACGGCCCACCGCAGAGCGAACTGCCCCACACGCTCTGCTAGGGCGAGTCGACCTTCTCTGCTGGTGATCTCCAGGGCTTCCTTGCTCGTGTTGGGGTCGGGGACAGGTGCCTGCGCGAGCCACTTCAGGAACGTGGTGCGAGCCAGGGGGCGGTCGTTCCAGAAGTACTCGATCGCGGCGTCGTCCCAGTGCGGGCGGGTGAAGGTGAGAGTGCCGTCACCCTCGCGCTCCGCTCCGATGGCCTTCGTCATGGCGATGACCCCGGGTTCCCGTTGTCCCTCCACCTCCACCTTGAGACTGTCGAGCTGTTCAGTCAGCTTTGCGGCTCTGGCGTAGACATGCCCGACCGGATCGCCACGCAGAACGGCCGCAGCCAGAAGGAAGTTGCGCTCGAAGCTGGTACGGGATCGCCCCTCGGGTTCGTGCCACGTGTATAGCGCATCTTCCCAGTTGCTGTGGGCGGCGGCAACGTTGGCCACTTGCTCTGCGAACGTACGGCGTGGGGAACGGTCTCGAGGACGCTTTAGCGCTTGACCCGGATCGGTGGCGTCTGCAGCTGCGGATTGCGACGTCCGGTGCTCTTCCAGCATGAGGTATACGAGGTTGAGTACGTCTGTCGGGGCTTGGCCGGCTAGGAGCGGCTCTATGTCCGCGTGATCGAGCCACTGGTGTGCTGGGAAGTCGGGTTCCTGTCCGAGCAGCCATCGTTCGGCTATGTCGCGCGGGGTCACAATGCCCAAGTTCGGGGCTACGCCGTCCGGCGCCCCGTGGCTGATGCGCCTCCACTGTTCGGGGCGAGTGAGCACGATCAGCCGACACCTCCGGTGCTGGAGGCGCTCGACGAGTTTGTTGAGATTGCCCCCGAAAGAGGCATCGACCACGAAGTCATCCTCATCGGGAGGGAGTTCCAGAAGATAACCGCATTCGTGGTCGTGCGGCAGCCGCCTGGTCGGAAAGTGCTTCGAACCGCCGAAGGACAACGGCCGTACTTCGGTGATGACGCCATCGTTCAGGAGGTGAGCGAACAATGCGTAGGCGGTAAAGCTCCGGCTACTGTTTGACGGGCGGCTGATGACCAGGACGGAGCCTTCAGCCCCCAAGGCTGCAAGGGCCTGCTTGAAGGGGCTGGGCGCCAGGTGGTCCACACCGCGGGGTTCGGCGTATACCTCGCGGACTACGGCCAGATAGTCGGACGAGATGGGGGAGTGCGAGTCGAGGGTCTGCTCGTACACGTACTTCGTGCCGATTTGTTCACCGTTGTTGATGAAGGCCCGTTGGAGCACGGCAGCCTGTCCGACCGCCTCGACTGCGTCGCGCGTGGGTGTCGTTGCAGGGGGCCGCTGCAGGTGGCTGTCGTCAGGGGCTCGCTCGGCGTCACCGGCTTCTGCCGCTGTGGGAGCCGACGGGGCCGGAGGCACACTGCTAGGCGGGAGGGTAGTGGGGCGCGGCGGCAGGCCGGGCAGGCTGTTCGCACCTAGTTTCTGGGGTACCGATGTCGGGTGTTCGCCCTCTTGTCCCTCAGGGCCTGCGAAAGACGGAGCTGGTGCCTGCTGCGGATGTTCCTCGGCAGGGCTGTGATCGAAGCTCATGACGTTCTCGCCCCGCCTCAGCCGATCGTGCCTGTTACCTCGATGCCGACCTGCTCACCGGTCTCCCCGATGGTGTCGGCCTCTTGGTCGATCCGTGCCCGTCCGCGATCGGTGATGCCGCCGCCGACGCGCATACCAACCTGCTTGCCATCAAGGGAGTCGGCGCGCTGTGAGACCTCCACTCCAGGCCGGTCTGCCTCCTTCTCGTCGCCGAAGGGCAAGCGGCGTCCGTAGACCTCCTCCAAGTCCCGACGAAGGCGTCCGAGGATCTCCCTCAGCTCGGTGTCATCGCCGTGGAGGAACTCGGGACGCGACATGTAGACGCGGAGCGCGCCGTGGGCCCCGGTAATGCGTGCGACCCGTTCATCGGTGAGCGCCGGAGTGCTGACCAGAAGGGGCTGCGCCTGCCCCGAAACGTGGTCAGGCTGCTCCATCGGAACTCGACCTGCTCGGCGGTCCAACACTGCACCCGCTCGGTCGAAGAGGAACCTGACCGCTTCGGTTAGCAGCGTCCCTGCGAGGACGGGAAATGCCAACGGATCCATATTTGCGCTTCCTCCCCCTGGGTCCGCAGGGCCGTCGCATCTCCAATCGGCAGGCGCGAACGGCATTTGCGCGGATCAAAACGGGCTTCACCGTATGAGGGTGATCAGGGGTAAGGACAGAGTGGAAAACGGTCACTGCGCGAAGTGGCCGAGGAGTAGGTGTTGACGGTTCGTAGCCTTGCTGTTCGCCCTGGGTGATGAGCTGGTGGCTGCACGTGCTTGCGGCGGCAGTTCTCGCCCTCGGCTGGAACCATGTGATGTTCGACTGGTGTTCGTGTCTGATTCGCGATCACCTTCAACTCCGGCTGGTAATGCTTCATCGCCGCAACACGTCTGCTCTCGGAGCCTCAAGATCCACATCTCTAGTGTCCAAGATCAGTGGGCGAGGCCCCACGTAGTTCACTCGTGCAAAAAGGGCGTACACCTTGCTGTTCTCGCCCAAGCTCCGCCTTGCGCGGTCATGGGACCTGAAATGGCCCGGGGCTGCTCCCGCGCTACCCCTGACTTGTTTCAGCGAGCTTTAAGGGCCCGTTCAGTGCACGGTCATGCCCTGATGTCTCGAGCCCTCGGGAGTGAACCCGGCCACGCGGAAGGTGTTGCGGATCTCCGCCAGGGGCTCGCGATCGCGGTTGTAGCGGAGCTTGTTGGTGAGGAGGACGGCCCAGCGGTCCTGCGCTGGGCTGATCCACAGGCCCGTGCCGGTGAAGCCGTAGTGGACCCAGACGTCTTCGGCGGGGTCGGTGCCGGGGGCGGGGTGCCAGAAGAGGCCGCGGGCGGGGGTGAGGGTGCCGGTGTGGATGCGGAGGGAGTCCTTGATCCAGGCGGGGCCGAAGGCTGCGCGGGTGGGGGCGAGCATGTGGCGGAGGAAGCGGGTGAGGTCGTCGAGGACGGAGAAGGTGCCGGCGATGCCGCAGACGCCGCCGAGGAGGCGGGCGGAGAAGTCGTGGGCGGTGCCCTTGAGGTGGGTGCCGGTGGTCTCGTCGTACTCGGTGGGGGCGCAGCGGGCCGCCTCGGTGGCGGGGAGGGGGCCGAAGCGGGTGCTGGTCATGCCCAGGGGGTACCAGACACGGTCGGTGGCGAGCCGGTCCAGGGGCTGGCCCGAGAGGTTCTCGGCGAGGTAGCCGAGGACGAGGGCAGCCCGGTCGGTGTACTCGACGGCCTCGCCCGGCGGGCGGTGGAGGGCTTCGTGGAGGACGCCGTCGCGGATGTCCTGGGGGTCGGTGCCGTAGAGGTTCTTCAGGTTGGCGCGCAGGGGCAGGCCCGCGGTGTGGGTCAGGAGGTGGTGGGCCGTGACCCGGCCCAGGGGGTGGCCGGCTACCTCGTCGCAGAAGGTGCCCAGAGGGGAGTGGAGGCCGAGTTTGCCCTCTTCGACGAGCGTGCCGATCGTGGACCAGACGGCGAGGATCTTGGTGAGGCTGGCTACGTCGAAGACTGTGTCCAGCCGCATGGGCTCGTCGGGCCGGTCGGGGTCGAGGAGGCCGACGGCTCCGCTCGCACGGATGCCGTCGGCGTCCCCGACCGCCCACACCGCGCCGGGGTAGACCTCCGCGCGCACGCCGGTCTGTAGGAGGTCTTCGATTCGGACGGTGGAGGGCGTGGTCATGGTCTCCCGATCGTCGTACGGCCGCGGGCGGTCCGTCGGTCAGGGTAGTGAGGCCGCCGGGGCGGTTCCGGCTCCGCCACGGGCAGAGTCAGGTGAGCCGATGATGGAGGGGGATCCTGGCTCGGATCTCCCTCCGACTCTCTGCGGGGACCTGGGTGACGAAACCGGGTGTGAGGTTCGGCGTCGGCGTACCGTGCTCGGGGTGACGGATACGACTCGAGAAGATGGTCTGGCGGCGGTGTTGCCCACTCTGTCCGACGCGTTTGGGCTGGGCGCGGTGAGCGATCGGCGGTTCCTTGCCCACGGCCTGATGAACCGGAACTGGCGGCTCGTGACGACGACGGGGGTGTATGCGCTCAAGGAGACCACCGACGTTCCTCTGCCGAAGGTCCGCAGGAACCTCGCGGTCCTCGTGGACCTGGCCCGTGAGGGCATCCCGGTGCCGACGCCCCTGTTCGACGCCGGTGGCGACCTCGTGGTGGAAGTCGGTGGTCACGGCTACTGCGTCCTGCCGTGGGTGGACGGCGAGCACCTTCAAGGGACGGACCTTCCGCTCGACCAGGTCCGCGATCTCGGTACTCTCCTGGGTCGCCTGCACGAAGGCTTGCGGCGGCATGGGCCTGGCCCGGTTCCGGGGCAGGCGCCGGTGGCGAAGGTCCGCGATGTGGCCGAGGCCGACCAGGCCGCCGCTGCTCTCCTGAGTCGCCTTCCGGCCGATCCTGTGACCGAATTCGACAAGGCCGCCGCCGAGGCCCTGCACGGCCGCCGCGGCCTCCTCGCGCGGTACGGCGATGCCCGGCCGGACGGCGAGGTGCCGGCCGGGCCGTACGGGTGGACGCACGGCGATTTCCAGTACCGCAACCTGCTGCGCCGGGACGGCCGGGTGGTGGCGGTCCTGGACTGGGACCGGCTCGGGGTCCGTCCGTACGGTGAGGAGGTGGCGCGGACCGCGCAGGTGCAGTTCGGGGTCGGTGGTGTCTTCGACCTCGACCGCGTCGCCGCGTTCTGTTCCGGATACCGGTCCGTGATCGACCTGTCCGAGGGCGACCTCGCCGACGCCGTGAAGCGGCTGTGGTGGAAGCGGCTGACCGACTTCTGGCAACTGGAGTTCTACCTCGACCGTCAGGACCCCACCTTCGGCGAGATGTTCCTGACGGACGAGGCACTGCTGAACTGGTGGACCGATCGCACCGACGAGGTGCAGGCCGCCTACGCGGCCCGTTAGCCGGCGGCGGCTGCCGCCGGGATGAGCCCGGCGGCAGCCAGCTCGGGCAGGCACGGCCGGACCAGCGGCGCTGCCCCGGCGCGGGCCTTCGCGCCGAGGCCGGTCCGGTTGGCCGACTCGATCGCCTGCACCCAGGCGTCCACGTCGTCGGGGTGGAGGATGATTCCGCCGTCCCCGACCGCCTCGGGAATGCCGCCGCGGGACGAGCCGATCGTGGGGACGCCGTGGAGCCCGGCTTCCACGATCACCCGGGGGAAGGCGTCCTCGACCTGGGAGGGCACGAGCAGCAGGTCGTTCGCGGCGTAGATCGGGCCCATGGCGTAGGTGCGGGGGACCCAGTGCACGTTCGGGTAAGAGGTGAACTCGCCAGCCGTGTCCCACCAGCCCTCGACGAGAGTGAACCGGAGGGCGGGCAACCGGCGGATCAGCTGGTGCAGGAGGGCCGCGCCCTTGGCGGGGATGGGGTTGACCATCAGCACGCCGCCGGGGACGCGATCGGTTGTGCCGCGCCCTGCGGCGAGGAGGGGCCCGGCGCCTTCGGCCGGTGCGAACGGCGGGTAGAAGACGATCGCCTTCGTATCGGCCTGGGCCTGGGCACGTCCCGCGACGAAATTCGACGTGGCGAGGGCGACGTGCGGTCGGCCGTGGAGGACGCCCATGCTGTTGGCCGAGACCGAGTGCAGCCATCCGGCGACCCGAGAGGACCGGCGGGCGAGGGCGGCGAGGTCCGCCGCCCGTTCCTGCGAGGTCACCACCAGCTCCGGCCGGGCCTCAGCCAGGAGGCCCTTCAGCGTCGCTTCCACCCTGTCCTGCGGCACGGCCCGGCACGAGACGCCGTTCCACCGGTAGCGGACCTCCCTGCCGGCCTCCTCCCACACGGTTCCGTGGGCCCGGAGGTGGGCGCGCAGGTGGCCGATCTGGGCGGACCCGTTCCAGGGGGCCTCGTGGCTGCCGAGGTAGACGACCCGCCAGCCGGCCCGGACGAACTCTTCCGCCAAGAGCTGCTGGGAGACCTCAGCGCCCCCGATCAGCAGCGGTGGCGGGGTTCGCCGCCATGCGAACAGCACCGTCGGGCCGGTCATCGGACACCCGACCAGTACGTGAAGAGGGCCTGCACGACGGCGGCCGTCTCCTGCCGGTCGCCGTCCCCGGAGGCGACGGCCAACTCCGCAGTCGCCGGGCTGCGGACAGGGCGGCGGAAGTAGTCGCGGAAGTGCGTAAGGAAGGCGGGGTCGTGGAGGAAGTAGTCGGGCTCGACCTCGTGGTGTCCGGCCGCCTTGCGCCGCAGGTGCAGGAGCTCTGGCGTCACGTCCAGGTACAGGGTGTGGTCCGGCCTCAGGTGCGGCATCTCCTCTACCCGCCGGCACAGTTCCGGCAGGATGCCGAAGCCGTGGATCTCGTCCATGGCGTGGGCGTGGGCGAGGAGGGTGTCGACGGTCCGGTCCAGGACGACCAGCCCGCCGTGCCGACGGGCGGCACGCACGCGCTCGCCCTCGATTTCCATGAACGTCACGAACGCCTCCACCTGCTCGGCGGCGGACTGGGTGGCGGGGGTGGGGATGTCCTCGCGGCGCGCGAACGACTTGACGTAGCAGGGGAAGAACATCGCGTCCCGCATCGCCGGCACCTGGCGCAGCCGTCCCAGGGCGGAGGTCTTTCCCCCGTACGAGGGGCCTTCCAGGCCGAGGATCACCACGACCCCCCGAGCCGGTAGAAGCGTTCCGCGAACTGGCCGCGTGGACGGCCGTCCGGGTCGGGCAGCAGGTTGGCGGCGACGGTGTGGGCGTGCCGGATCGGCCGGTACATCTGCCGCGCGGGGTGCATCTGTGAGCCGTGCATGTGGAGCAGGGTCACCTTGTCCAGGACGGTGCCCGTGATGTCCTCGACCTCCGGGTCGAGGGCGTCGCGTACCCGCTGCCGGAACAGCTGCCGGTCGCAGCCGGACAAGGCGTAGGTGGACCAGAAAGCGACGTCCTCCCAGAACCACCGGCATCCCAGGCGGCGCGCCGCCTCGTGGACGGCGAGATGGTCCGGGTGGCGGGTGACTGCGGCAGGGGCGAGCAGTTCCGCGTCGTCCATCCCGTCCAGTACCTCGGCGAGCTCGGAGGTGATCCGGTCCACCTGGGCGGGCTCGGGTGCCCGGTACGGCTTCTCGGCGTCCTTGTGCCCCAGACCAACCCGGGCCGCTCCCAGGGGCAACAGGGACTGGGCGGCTTCGCGGTCGCGGAGTCCGGAGACCGCCTCCACGCTGTTGTAGGTGCTTTCGAGGGAGGGGTGGACGCTGCGCGAGTGGGTGAAGACGGTGACCACTGTCAGCGGTCGGGGACGGGCGAGGAAGGTCCCGGACGCGGACAGTACGAAGTCGTCGTGGTGGGGTTCGATGACGACGACCGGCCGCCCGGACGGCTTGCGCGGCTCGATCCAGTACGGCGCGAGGGTCAGCGGCGCTGTCAGCGTCGTGATCTCCTTCGACCCGGTCAGGGAGTCCATCCAGGACCGGTGCGCGGTTAGGAGGTCGGTGGGGAAGGTGTAGATGCCGTCGGCGTCCGGCAGGGGAAGGCGGGTCACCTGATGTTCTCCGATCATCGGACGGTGGTGGCGTACCAGTTGCGCCAGAAGCGCGGGGAGGTCAGGCCGAGGCGGACGATCACGGGGTTCTGCCACCAGAGCATCCGGGCCGTGGACCAGGCGTCGTAGCGGCGGTTGGAGGGCCGCACGCGGAGGTCTTCGAGGACCGCGACGGGCCCGCCCGTGCGGCGGCCGTAGGCGGTCAGGCGGGCGAAGAACTCCATGTCCTCGCTCATGAAGTAGTCCGGCCGGTAGCCGTGCACGGCCTTGAAGGCATCTCGGGTGCAGAACTGGTTGACGCCCTGGGCGCCCCCGCGGCGGGCGCGGTGGTGGTCCCAGTAGGCGCAGAGCAGACGGGCCCCGAACCGGGCGGGGGTGTAGAGCGGTGGGATGGCCCCACCGATGGCCCCGGCGTCCATCGCGGCGACGGCGGCCGTGATCCCCTCCAGCGGTAGGGCCACGTCGGCGTCGACGAAGAACAGCATCCGGCCCTCGGCTGCGCGGGCTCCGGTGTTGCGTGCCAGGCCGATGCTGCGGACCGGCTCCGTCACCACCCTGGCTCCCAGCTCCTTCGCGACGGTCGCGGTGTCGTCGGTGGAGGCGTTGTCCACCACGATCACTTCCCCGGTGAGGCCGGACAGGGCCTCCCAGGCCCGGAGGGAAGCGAAGACGGTGGGCAGGTAGCGGGGCAGGTACTCGGCCTCGTTGTACGCGGGGATGATCACCGACAGATCGGGGTCGGTCACAGCACGGTCCTTCCTGATTGAGGGGACATGGCAAGGTGCAGGCGGGCCGCCCAGGCGTCGCGGTCGCGGCCCTCCTGGTGGGCGGCGTAGGTCCAGCCACGAACGGCCTGGAAGGCCACGTAGGCGTCCAAGAGCCGGGTATCGACGGGCCGTCCGTAGGCGGCGGCCACGAACACCCGGTCGGACGGCTCCAGGGCGTCGCAGGTCACGAGGGTCTGGGCGAGGTCGTACTCGGGGACCTCGACGGTCGCGGCCTCGAAGTCCACGAGGTAGTCGGGGAGGCGAAGCAGGCCGTGTTCGCCGGCGGTGAGGCGTCGGTCGTCTCCGCGGACCACGTTCTCCAGGTGGAGGTCTCCGTGGCACCACACCAGCCGTTCCACGCGGGCCCCGGCTGCGATGACTTCCAGGGCGGGCGCGAGCCGGACGAAGACCTGTTTGGGGCAGTGGGTGGCAAGAGCGCTGACCTGCTGGCCGATGCCCGGTGCCAGGGGGACGCCGGGCGGGGCCTTGGTGCTGTGGAAGGCCGCCATCAGCAGGGCGAGCCGCAGCAGGGCCGCCGGACGCGGGATCTGCCCGGCCCGGACGGCGTCGCCCAATGTGTTCGTCCCGGCATCGGCGGTGACGAGGGCGGAGACGGTCAGACCGGGAACGGGGCCGTGCCCGATCACGACCGGTACCCGCACCCGCCCGGCGGCGGTGACGGCGGTCAGGAGGCGGGCCTCGTCAGCCGCTCCGTGGGCGGTGTCGGCCGTGAACAGCTTGACCACCACAGGGCGGCCGTCGGCGAGACGGACGCGGTAGACGTCCGTCTTCGGCCCGTGGCGTACCCGGACGGTCTCGGCCGGCGCCGACCCGGTCAGCTCCGCGCAGGCGCGCTCCACTGCCGGGAACGTGCCGCCGCCGGTCATCGTGCGCCCGCCCCGGCCAGGTGCCGCAGGGTGCGGTGCATCTGCTGCCGGTAGGCACGTACGTCCTCGGTGCCGGGGCACGAGCGCATCCACGGTTTGTGGCCCCCGACGAAGTGCACCACGTGCCCGTCCCGGCGGGTGACCGGGCGGCGGAGGACCCTGCGGACCCAGTCCCCCCGCTGGAGGAACCGGTCCACCTCGAACCGATTGAACACCGGCCCGACCGGATGTACGGCCCCGGAGGACAACAGCCAAAGGTTCAAGGCGCACTGGTCGTTGTGCTTGATGTACCGCCGCCCGCCGACCAGGGCCTGCTGGACCCCGACCCGCATGGGGGCGAGCATCGGCGCGGGGACCCACAGCATCCCGGCGTTGAAGTAGGTGCGCCCGACCAGGTGGGGCCAGCGCTCAGCGACACCGGGGAGTGCTGGGCACTGCCCGACGGCCGGGTTGAACTCGTCCTGAACGGCGCCGATTCGGTCCACAGGCAGTCCGTCCAGGGGCGCGGAGACGTCGCCGCGCACGTGTACGTCAGCGTCCACGTAGATCAGGAACGGCCGGTCGAGGAAGCCGGGGGTGAACCCAAACCTCAGGTAGGTGGCGACGGAGATGTAGGCGGTGTCCGCCATGACGCTCTCGGCCGGCGCGGTCTGCCAGCGCAGGTCGAAGGAGCCGAACCCGCAGCGGCGGGCGAAGGACGCCATCACGGCGGCCTGCCCCGGGGACAGGCCGTTGGTCAGTACCCGTACCGCGCTCTCGCGGCGGTCGGCCACAGGCAGGTGGTCGGCGACCGACCCGAGCGTGACCAGTGCGGGCAACAGATAGCGGGCATCGACGCACATGCCGATCGCGTACACGTGGGTGCCTCCAGGGCGAGGTTCGACGGGGCCCGGCGCCGGGCCGGGGCACGGTGGCCGCCTCCTCGCCCGTATGTGGAGAAGACGACCGGCCTTCACCGGTGTCGGTGAGGCGCTGTTGTCACCTGCCGCGGCCGGGCAGGTGGCGGGCTTCCGGCACCGGCGCCTCCGGGCAGGCCGGCGCCGGAAGCGGTTCAGTGCTGCCGCAGGAGGTCCGTGTACCGGGCGAGGTGGGCCACTGACTTGGCCAGCAGCCGCAGTGCTATCGCCGGATTGCTCCCGTAGTCCCGGGCGACCTTGCGGGCGAACCGCACGGTGCTGGCCGCGATGTCCTTCTCCCGGCTTTCCGGCAGCAGGTCTGCGTACCGTTCGGCGGGCACTGCGAGGGTGTGGACGTGCTCGCGCAGCCGCTCCCGCAGCCGCACGGCAACCTCCCCGGCCGGGTGGCGGTCGGCGAGGGTAAGGGCGGCCTCGACGTCCCCGGCGACGGCGGCAGCCGCAGAGGCGATCAGGGTCTTCTGGTTGGCGGAGGTGACCGTGGGCACCTCGACCGGGGCTGCCGCCACTTCGTGCGCGAGTACGGTCACGATTCCGCTCCCATCCGGCTGCTGCCAGTTCGGCTGTGCGGACAAGTAACCCGCGGTCGAGCCGCGTTGGACATGACGAATCGGCTCGTGCCTACTCGCGTGACCACTGACGAAAAGTCCCGGCCTCCGCTACCTCGAAGGTCGGCCCCACCCCTACCGTGGCTGCATGGTGCGGAAGCGGAACGCGGAATTAGAGACCTGGATGAAGGAACACGGGCTCAGTGCGGGCGCTCTTGCCGAGCAGGTCAACGACGCCATGGCAGACCTCACAGGCCACCGAGGTGCCGTCACCGAACGGACGGTCTACCGGTGGCTGTCGGGGGAGAACCGCTCGCCCCAGGATCGCCAGTGGCAGGCTCTGGAGGTCGTCTCCGGGCTTGCTGCGACCGACCTGGGGTTCGTGCCCCGTGCCCGCTCCCGCCCCACAACGCCCTCGGCACGACTGGAGGACCCCGTGCTCGGCCGTCGAAGCTTCATCTCCGTAGCCACCGGCGCCGCCGTCGCCGTGTCCACCGGCACTGCGACCGCAGCCACCCGACCCACCGTCGGGCATTCAGACGTCGACCGCCTGCGCGTTCTGCTGGCCGAACTGTGGCTCCTGGACGACCAGAACGGCGGCGGCCCCGTGCTGGAGAGGCGCGCAGCCGACCTCGCCGCCCGTACGCTCAGCCTCCAGCAGCACGGCTCTGCCAGCCAGCGCGTCCGCTCCCGCCTCTACGCCGTCGCCGCGTCCTTCACGGCCTTCGCCATGTTCTCGGCCATCGACGCCCGCCGGCTGGGGGAGGCCCAGCGTTACCTGGAGCAGTCCGTCACCCTCGCAGGGCTTTCCGGAGACGGACAGGTCCAGCACCAGACCTGGCGGTACGCCGCCATGCTCGCCGGACAGCGGGGCCGGTACGCCGACGCCCTCGCCGCGGCCGAAGCCTGCACCGGCACCCGGGCGCACCGCACCGACCCGTTCTACGCTTCGCTGACCCACTCCCGCATCGCCCTGACCGCCGCCAGCCTCGGTGACAAGACCCGGGCCCTCCGAGCCCTGGACCGGGCCCATGGTGCCTACGACCGGGCCGATCCCGCCGAGGCCCGTCCGTCTTCCGTCGCTTTCTACACCCGGGGCGAACTCCACGGCCTGACCGGCATCACCCACTACCGGCTCGGCGAAGCGGAGAAGGCCGAGTTCTACGCCCATCGGTGCATCGCGGACCTCCGTGACGATCAGCACCGCAACCGCGCCTACTACCTGTCCCAGGCGGCGCTCGCGCAGGTCGCGCAGGGCGACGTCGAGCAGGCCGTGGCCACCGCCGCCCGCGTCATCGCCCCGACCGGCGCCGACTCGGGCCGGGTCCCGCACCTCCTGGGCAGCTTCACCTCCGCACTCAACCAGGCGGCCCCCAAGTCCGCCGTCACCCGCCAGTGGAACGACCGCGCCCGCACTGCCTGAACCGTCACGCGACAAGGAGCACCATGCCCGCCCCGGAGATCACCCTTCACCGCTACGGCACCGACCAGCTGCCCACCATCCGCCCCACCCTGGTCGGCGTGTACGCCGAGGTGTACGAGAAGGAGATCGGCGAGGACCCGTTCTTCTCCGTCGACCGCTTCGAGGGTCGTCTCACCGGCCACTCCTCCCGCCCGTCCTGGGAGGCCGTGGTCGCCTACGACGGTGGCGAGGCTGCCGGCTACGCCTACGCCGCGGCCCTGCCCCAGAACACCGGCTGGTGGGCCCACATGCTCCAGCCGCTTCCCGAGGCGGACACGACCGAGGACGGCACCCGCACCCTCGCCCTCTTCGAGATCATGGTCCGGGCCCCCTGGAGGGGCACGGGCCTGGCGCACCGGATCCACGAGGAACTGCTGGCCGGTCGCACCGAGGAGCGCGTCACGCTGCTCGTCGAGCCCGGCCACCCGAAGGTGAAGGCCCTCTACGAGGGTTGGGGGTACCAGCACATCGGCGACCAGCAGCCGTTCCCCGACGCACCCGTGTACACCACCATGCTCCGCGCACTCAGGTGTGATGGCAGTACATCTGCAGGACGATCCTGAGGCCAGAGACCGCCTGAGGGCGGCTCGGGCAAAGAAGCTGGCGACGCCGACGGCCGACGGCCCTGGCGGCGGTCGCGACGAGTGCGTGCTCGTCGCCGTGCAGACGGAGGATGCACACTTTGGAGCGCTGGCCGTCCCTGTGGGTACGTCGTCGTGTACGCGCTCTGGCGGGGTAGCGGAGGTGTACGCGGCTTCGCACGCAGGCTGCTGCTCTTCCCCTCGGCTGCGATCCGTCCTCGGTCGCTGCCTGGCGGACCGGTGCCCCCCTGGCTCCGGCCCGCTCCCGCCACTCCAGGGGCGGGATTGGCCGAGACGCTCTCCCCCGACGGGGAAGAGTGTCTTGGCCGATAACTTGCTCCGTCTGGGTCTCGGGTAGGCGTCGCCTGCTTGGAGGTTGTGGGGATGCGTGGCAGTGGGGTCGTTGTGTAAGAACGTGCCTCCTGTTGGTCAGGCTGGAACGGCTTCGGTGCTGCGGGGATGGGGCGTACGAACGCCAGCTCGCTCCGCGATGGATGCGCGGGGGCAGCGTGACTTTCGGGCGGGGCCTACGCGGCGTCCGCTTGGCCGCTGTCGAGTTCGGACTGGACCTGCCGTGTGATCTTGTCTCGGCGGTCCCTGCCGAGGGAGAGGCCGCGGGAGCGGACAGCCGTCTCGATGTGGCGGCTCGACGCGCGTCCATCGCGTCCGAGCGGGGCGGTGAGAGCGATGGCGAACAGCTCGTCGTCGGTGGCGGCGGGCTTGCGACCGGTGCGCTTCTTCGGCGGGACGTGGGCTTCCGCCACTTGATCGGTCTCTTCCGCCACATCGCCTGATGCGTCCTGTCCGGCGTCAGCCGGAGTGGGGCGGTCACCCTCGTGGCCCGAGTGTCGTTCCGGGTCCAGGAGCTGTGGCGTGGCGGAGTGCCCGCGGGGACGGTCCAGGTCCGCGGGATGGGCCGAGGGTTCCCCTACCGGACGGCGACTGTGGCGGGACTCCTCGGCAGCGACGTGGCGGTGGATCTGCCGCATGAGGACGCCGAAGGCGAAGAGCGCGGCTGCTGGTGGGACAGCGGCGACGACGTAGTCGAGGGCTGGGGCGGGGACGCCGTCGGACCTGCTGACGCCGGCGACGTTCAAGGCGATCGAGCCCAGCGATCCGGCAGCGGTGAGGGAGATCGCCCAGCCGTCGGTTTCCCGGCGGAGGCTGGCGCGGAGCATGAGCACTTCGCCGGCGACGATGAAGGCATCGAGCGTGGCGGGCCACGCCCATTGGCGGGTGGGGGAAGTCCCGAGGCCGTGCCGCCCTGCGACTTCGGCGAGGTGGGCGTAGGAGAGCCAGAAACCCGCGGCGGTGAGAGCGACGATGACGCAGCCTGCGATGGCCAGGGCGTACCGCTCGGCGGTCTGCGTGCGGAGGGAGGTGGTGGTCAAGCGGGTGGTGCTCCAAAGGGTGGGCGCGTTCAAGCGGCGGGGGAGTTGCGGCGGCGGCGGTCGGGCCCGTCGAGGATGACTCGGTGGGTCATCTCGGAGAGGCGGGAGGCGACGCGGTCGCCGAGGGCGGTGCGGAGCTTGGGGATGGGGAGGTTCGTCGTGAGCAAGGTGGGGCGCAGGTACTCGTACCGGTAGTTGATCAGCCGGTAGGTCAGCTCCTCCGTCCACTCGCTGCCCTTGGCGGCACCGAGGTCGTCCAGGACCAGCAGCGGACAGCGGGCCAGGGTGTGCAGTTCACGTTCCGCGTCGAGTCCTGGGCGCGGCCTCAGGCGGGCGTACAGGTCGGCGGCGGTGACGGCTTCCCAGCGCAGGCGGACACCGGCCGCGAGCAGGCTGCGGACGGCCCCGTAGGCCTGGTGGGTCTTGCCCGTGCCGGTGGGGCCGACGATCAGCAACGACGGGCCCTCTGCGATGCCGCGTGTGCCGGATGGGCCGGGGCGCCCGGCACCCGCGATCTCGTCCACCCAGGCGGCGACCTCGGGGTGATCGGCGAGGGCCTGCCGGTAGCGCGGGGGGATGCGGGCGTCGGCCAGTTGCAGGGAGGTGACCGGTTGGGGCGCGGGCTCCGGTTCCTGCGAGTCCATGACGGACGGGTCCATGCCCCGGCGGTGCAGGATCCCCGCCATGGCCCGGACGACGTGGTCGGCGGGCTGCGGGAGGGCGGTGGTGATCAGAGGGCACCCCCGTAGGCAGCGGCGACGTCGGTGGGGTTGGGCCAGGGGCGGTGCGCGGCGGTGGGTGTGGAGGCACCCGCGTTCATGACCTCGTGCACGAGGCTGGGCAGGGTCTTCGGGTGGAGGCCCTTGGCGCGGTGGCGGTCGAGACCGGCTCGTACGTGGGCGGGGGCGATGCCCTCGTCGAGGAGCTTCCTGGTCTCCTGCCCGAGTTGGCCGAGCACGGTGGAGGGAGGGCGGTGCTCGCAGGCCGCGGCGTACTCGGCGATGAGGTCCTTCGCCGAGACGGTCTGGGGCGCGGGGGCGCTCGCGCCCCCCAACGGGGTAGTTCCTAGATCCCTGTTCCTAGGTCCTAGATCCGGACGCTGAGGGCTCACGTCAGGTTCAGTGAGCCCTCCCGCAACCGGCTGTGAGGACTCACTGAACTGCCCTTGAACTGCGGATTCCCTGCTCATGGCGGCCTCACTGCATGCTGCTTGACCCGTCCTGGAGGCCTCCGTGACGGCTCCGTGTACCGGCGGTGAGGGCTCACGCGGGACGCCGAGGTCGTGGTGCGGGCAGGACGGGATCCTGCTGATGCTGGGGCGGTTGATCTTCTGGTGGAGGGCGAAGGCGACGACGTGCAGGTACTGCCTTCCGTCCTCGCCCTCGTAGCGGCAGATCAGGCTGGCCGCGTCGAGCTGCGTCAGATCGTCCTCGACTTCGACCGGACCGTGTTCGCGGCGGAGCGACCACAGCTGTCCGGCGATGACGGCGGACTGGTCGCGGATGCGGCCCTTGTCGTCGGCTTGGGTGAGCAGGCCGAAGAAGGTCCGCTCGGCGCTCAGGGACACGGCCGCCAGGGACTCGGAGGCGAAGGCCTCGGGCTTGATGGTGCGGATACGGGCGATGGAGATCGACCGCCTTTCGAAATCGGGGCAGGGAAACCGGCGGGGCCGGGGTGCGTGGACAACACAGCCACACCCCGAGTCCGGAAGTCCAGACCTGGCTCAAGCGGCCGTGAAAGGTTTTCCGGTCGCACGACCGTAAACCCGAAACCCCGGTCGCCGAAATCGCCCGCGATATTCGATGTCGGCCCGGGATCGCTCACAGCAGACGGGGAATGCCTTCCCAAGCCTCCGGCGGGCAAGCTACAACACACCAATGCCGCCACGCCCTCTCGAAATCGGACCCGCCGGACGCGCCGCCGCCCAGACCATCGAACGCACCCGCGTGGCCCGTGGCTACTCCCAGCGCCAGCTCGCAGCCCGGGTCACCGCACTCGGTCGCCCCATGACCTTCACCACGCTCTCCCGCATCGAACGCACGGTCCGACGCTGCGACATCGACGACCTCGTCGCCATCGCCGCAGCCCTCGGATCCTCGCCGAACGCGCTTCTCGCTGCTCCGTCGAGCCGCCCCGAGTCGCTGAGGGTGGGCGGAATATAGCCGACGATCCCCGGTTTCCGAAACCGGGGATTCTCCGCACCATTGGTGGTCCCTGGAGGCCGCTGCGCCTGTGCGTGGCCAGTGGTCTATTTCCCCGTCCCCTTCGTAAGGAACTTCGCTTGTCCGTCGTCGATCCGATTCCCTCTGTCGGTTCCCCCGAATTTCGTCACCGTTCCACCGTCGGCCGTGCGTTTCTCGGGGTCCAGGACACGGCCGCGTATCTCGGTATTTCACCCAAGACGCTTTACGTCTGGCGTCACCGGCGGCAGGGTCCGCCCAGTTTCCGGATGGGCGCCCGCGGGCGGGTGACGTACCGGGTCGATGCGCTCGACGCCTGGATACGTGCGCAGGAGCAGGCGGACTCCCGCTCCAACCCCGACCTCAACCCCGTAAGCGCCGCACCGCAGCGGCGCGCTGCCTACTCGGCAACCGTCTGACGGCTTCCGGCTGACCGTCCCGAACCCCTAAGGGTTGTCCCGTAAATGATCTTTGAGTTGCCTCGGGGATAGTGGGCTGCTGTACCGCCCGTAGGCCTATCCGGCGAGGGCGAGGTTGTGCA